>NZ_JAPDBZ010000124.1:0-12374 GCF_027705505.1 Aeromonas sp. QDB56 | reverse complement strand
GCGATAAAATCAGATCACAATCGAAGCCATTTTTATATCTATTTCAATTGGTTGCTGCTAAAGATCCTGTACATGATCACATCCATGGGTATCAATGCCCCAGCTCCCGGGACGGCACCAGGCCGCTCGCCCGCCAGGCGGGATAGAGGGTCGCCACCAGGCTCATCAGGATGGCGGCGCCGGTCACGATGAGCAAGTCCTGCATGTGCAGCTCGGTCGGCAGGAAGTCGATGAAGTAGATGTCCGGATTGAGGAAACGGTGCCCGATCACTCCTTCGATGGCGCTCAGGATCTGGGTCAGCTTGCTGGAGAGCAGGCCGCCCAGCAGGGCGCCTAGCAAGGCTCCCGCCACCCCGTTCACCATCCCCTGGATGACGAAAGTGAGCCGGATCTGGCCCGGGCTCGCCCCCATGGTCTTCAAGATGGCAATCTCGCTGCGCTTCTCATTCACCGCCATCACCAGGGTGGAGACGATGTTGAAGCAGGCCACCGCCACCACCATCAGCATCACCACGTACATCACGGTGCGCACCATCTGGATGTCCTGATAGAGATAACCCTGACGGCTCATCCAGCTACTGATATAGACGTAGTGCGGAAATTTCTGGGCCGCCGCCACCGTAATGGACTGGGCCTTGAGCACGTCGCTCACCTTGATGCTGAACCCCTTCACCGCGCTGCCCATGCCGGTGATGGCCTGGGCGTCCGCCAGGTGCATGAAGCCGAGCAGGCCGTCGAGCTGGCCACCGATCTCGAGCAGCCCTACCACGGTGAGCGCCTCCCGTTTCGGGTTCTTGATGCCGGCGGCATCACCCGCCTGGGGCAGCAGCAGGGTGACGGTGTCCCCTGTCTTGACCCCCAGCTTGTCGGCGATGATCTTGCCGAGGATGACTCCGTGTTCACCCGCCTGCAGCTCGCGAAGGCCCCGACCCGTCATGAAGTTGCCCGCATCGGAAAGATTGGCTTCCAGCTCCGGCAGCACCGCACGCAGCTGGACCCCCTTGAGGGCGGAGCCGTGCTCCAGCAGGCCGTCCAGGCGAATGACGGGCGCAGCCGCCTCCACCCCGGGCTGGGCCAGCAGGTAGTCCCTGAGCCGCGGCCAGTCAGGCAGCGGCGCTTCCATGCCGATGAGCTCGCCGTGAGGGACCACGGAGAGCACCCGGTTCTTGAGCTCCCGCTCGAACCCGTTCATGGCGGAGAGGCCAAGAATGAGGGCCATCACCCCGAGGGCGATCCCGATGAGGGAGGAGGCCGAAATGAAGGCGATGAAGCCGTTGCGGCGGCGGGAGCGGCTGTAACGCAGGCCCAGGAACAGGGGCAGCGGCTTGAACATCAGGCGACCTCCGCCATGATGCCGCTCACCAGGGTGACCCGGCGGTGGAGCTTGGCGGCCAGGCTCAAGTCATGGGTCACCACCACGAACGCGGTGCCAAGCTCGCGGTTGAGCTCGCACAAGAGCTCATAGACGGCGGTGGCGCTGGCATGATCCAGGTTGCCGGTGGGCTCGTCCGCCAGCACCAGGCTGGGTTCGTTGACCAGGGCACGGGCGATGGCCACCCGCTGGCGCTCACCACCGGAGAGCTCGGACGGTCTGTGGTTGAGACGGTGGGAGAGCCCCACCCGCCCCAGCATCTTGCTCGCCTTCTCGGTGGCGCTGGCCACCGACTCACCGGCGATCAGCAGCGGCATGGCCGCATTTTCCAGCGCGCTGAATTCCGAGAGCAGGTGGTGGAACTGGTAAACGAAACCCAGCTCCTGGTTGCGAAACCTCGCCTGGGTGCGGCTGTCCCAGCCATGGATGTCCTGCCCCTTGAACAGCACGGCGCCGCTGGAAGGGTTGTCCAGCGCCCCCATCAGGTGCAGCAGGGTGGTCTTGCCGGAGCCCGAGCTCCCCACCACCGCCAGCATCTCCCCGGGGGCGACGTCCAGCTCGATCCCCTTGAGTACCTGGGTCTCCAGATTGCCCTCTTTGTAGACATGATTGAGGGCCTGACAGCGCAGCAGCGGCTCGCAGGAGACGGATTGATTCATAACGGGGGCTCCACTTGCACCTGTAACAACAGAAGATGAATTATTCATAACGCAGCGCCTCCGCCGGTTTGACCCGGGCCGCGCGGGAGGCCGGGTAAAGGGTGGCACTGAAGCTGAGCAGCACGGCGCCCAGCAAAATGGTCATGACCTGGGCCGGCTCGACGATGACCGGCAGACCGCTGCCCCCTGCCGCCATATAGAGGTTGAGCCCAAGGGCATTGAGCAGAGGATTGAGGCCAAAGCAGAGCGCCAGCCCCGCCAGCCCCCCGAACAGGGCGCCGATTACGCCGCTCGACGCCCCCAGCACCATGAAGATCTTGACGATGCCGGATTCGCTCATGCCCATGGTACGCAGGATGGCCACCTCCCCTTCCTTGTCGGTGACCACCATCACCAGGGCGGAGAGGATGTTGAAGGTGGCGACCGCGATGATCAGCACCAGCATCAGCCCCATCATCCGTTTTTCCATGGCCACCGCCTGGAACAGCTCGCCGCGCTCGCGGCGCCAGTCCTGCCACTCCAGCCCGTCCGGCAACGCGGTCTTCACCACCTCGTCGGCGGCGAAGGGATCGTCCAGCCAGAGGCGGATGCCGCCCACCTTGTCTGCGGGCAGGCGCAGCATGCGCTGGGCATCCCCCAGGGCAATCAGGGCCACCTGGCTGTCCACGTCGGCGCCGACCCCGAAAATGCCGGAGACGGTGAAAAGACGCTGGGCCGGCACCCGGCCAAAGGGGGTAAAGCGGGTACCTTCGGTCAGGATGAGACGCACCTGGTCGCCGATGGAGACCTTGAGTCGGCTGGCCACCCCCTGCCCCAGCACGATGTGGTATTCACCGGCCTGCAGGCTGTCAAGGCGCCCTCCCAGCATCTGGGCGTGCAGGATGTCATCCTTGGGCCAGCGGGCGGGATCGATCCCCTGCACGCTCACGCCGGTGAGCTGACCCGGGCTTTGCAGCATGCCTTCGCTGTCGAGCATGGGGGCCGTGGCCACCACGTGGGGCAAGCGGGCCAGGTCGGGCAGACCTTCGGGCTCGGCCTCGATGCGTCCGGCCTGATTGGTCACCACCACATGGGGGATCACACCGAGGATGCGCCCCTTGAGCTGGCCTTCGAACCCGTTCATCACCGAGATCACCACCATCAGGGCTGCGACCCCGATGGCGATGCCAAAGGTGGAGAACAGGGAGATAAAGGAGACGAAGCGGTTACTGCGTCGCGAGCCTGCATAACGCAGGCCGATGGCCAGCGACAGTGGCTGAAAAAGTCCGGTCTTCAAGGATATCTACGTTGCCAACGAAATAAGATACCGGATAATAAAGGGAAACCGTCTATGACAACAAGGGATAGCCTCCATGCAGGAACAGTTCTTCAGCGTCACCCATGCCACGCCGGTCAATGTGATCCCCATGCCGGCCGACTTTCGTCTGCCGACGCTGGAGGCCCTGGAGGCCGAGTTGCCCGAGCCGTTTCGCATCGCCTCCGCCATCACCTCCATCGATCTGGTGAGCAGCCGGTTGCTGCGCAGCCAGAACGAGTCCATGCACGATCTGGTGGAGATCATCAACCAGCAGTCCCGCAAGATCGACATGATCATGGGCTATGTGCTGGCGGCCCAGGATCACCCCGAGCACCGCTTCCACACCCTGCGCTTTGGCGCCGGGCAGCTCACCTACCTGCACCCCCACCAGGGGCACGGGGAGGCCCCCGCCCTGCACCAGATAGTGCGGCTCAAGATCTTCCTGCGGGAAGAGGCCTCCGCCGTCTACTGCTACGGCGAGGTCGTGCAGCGGGACGCCGGAGAGCATGGCACCCACGTGGTGCTCGACTACGTGCGCATCCGCGAGGATGACCGGGAGCTGCTGGTGCGCGCCAGCCTGCATGTGCAGTCGAAACAGCTCAAGCTGCGTGCCCAGGAACGTCAGCGCTAACCCAGGTCCATGTCAAAAGAACGCCAACAGTAAAAGACTCCGATGATGCCAATGACCCTCCCCGCCTTGCCCGCCAAAGCGGGCCATAAGACAACGTTCGGCCAGCTGGTCGGCAGCAGCCTGGCTCTGGTTGCCGCCCGCCTCACCCGGGAAGCCCGAAGACCCGTCCTGCTGGTCACCGCCGATACCCCGAGCGCCCTGCGCCTTGAACAGGAACTGGGGTTCCTGCTGGCGGATCAGGATTGCCCGGTGCTGCTGTTCCCGGACTGGGAGACCCTGCCCTACGACAGCTTCTCTCCCCACCAGGACATCATCTCCCAGCGCCTCGAGACCCTCTACCAGTTGCCGCAGATGCGCCACGGCGTGCTCATCGTGCCCATCTCCACCCTGATGCTGCGCACGGCGCCCCAGGCTTATCTCGACAAATACAGCCTGATGGTCACAAGCGGCCAGCGCCTCAACCTGCAGCAGCTGCGCGGGCGTCTGGCGGAGGCGGGCTACGTGGCGGTGGAACAGGTGCTGGAGCACGGCGAATTCGCCGCCCGCGGCTCCCTGCTGGATCTCTTCCCCATGGGGAGCAGCCGCCCCTATCGCATTGATTTTTTCGATGACGAGGTGGACTCCATCCGCCCGTTCGATCCCGAGACCCAGCGCTCCAGCGAGCCGGTGAAGTCGGTGAGCCTCCTGCCCGCCCGGGAATTTCCCACCGACGAGGGGGCCATCGAGCTGTTTCGTGGCCAGTATCGCGAACAGTTCGAGATCTCCCGGGCCGAGGGCTCCGTCTATCAGGAGGTGAGCAAGGGGCGCTGGCCCGCCGGCATCGAATACTACCTGCCGCTCTTCTTCAACCAGACCGCCAGCCTGTTTGACTACCTGCCAGGCAACACCCTGCTGCTCACCGTGGGGGAGATCTACCCCGCGGCCCAGCGCTTCTGGAACGACATCGGCCAGCGCTATGAAGACAGGCGCTGGGACAACACCCGTCCCCTGCTGCCGCCCCAGCAGATCTATCTGCCGGTGGAGCAGCTCTTCGCCGCCCTCGGGGACTATGGCGCCGTGCGTCTGCAGGAGGCGACCGTTGACGGCGGAGCGGGTCAGCACGATCTGCCCCTCGCCCCCCTGCCGGATCTGCAGCTCGACCACAGCAAGGAGCAACCCCTGCTGGCCCTTGACGGCTTCCTGCAAGGCTTTGCCGGGCGCACCCTGTTTGCGGTGGAGTCCGAGGGGCGGCGCGAGGGGCTCGGGGATCTGCTCGCACGGATCAACCTGCAACCCCGGGAGTTTGCCTCCCTCGACGCCTTCCTCTCGAGCGATGAGCGCCACGGGCTGCTGGTCTGCCCCCTGGAGCGGGGCTTCCTGCTGCAAGAGCCCGGCCAGACGCCCCTTGCCCTCATCACCGAAGCCGAGCTGCTCGGCGGCAAGATCCGCAGCAAGCGCCAGCGGGACAAGAACAAGAACCTGAGCTCGGATGCGGTGATCCGAAACCTGGGCGAGCTGACCCAGGGCCAGCCGGTGGTGCACCTGGATCACGGGGTCGGTCGCTACCTGGGGCTCGAGACCATAGACGCAGGCGGCCTGCCCACCGAGTTTCTGACCTTGGAATACGCCGGCGGCGACAAGCTGTTCGTGCCGGTCACCAGTTTGCACCTGATCAGCCGCTACACCGGCTCCGACAACCCGCCCAGCCACAAGCTCGGCGGCGAGGCCTGGGTCAAGGCGCGGCGCAAGGCGGCGGAAAAGGTGCGGGACGTGGCGGCCGAGCTGCTGGATGTCTATGCCATGCGGGCAGCCCGTCACGGTTTTGCCTTCAAACACGACCGGGAGGCCTACCGCCAGTTTGCCGCGAGCTTCCCGTTCGAGGAGACCGAGGATCAGCTCAACGCCATCAATGCGGTGCTCGGCGACATGTGCCAGGCCAAGAGCATGGACAGGCTGGTGTGCGGCGACGTGGGCTTTGGCAAGACCGAAGTGGCGATGCGGGCGGCGTTTGTGGCCGTGCACGGCGGCAAGCAGGTGGCGGTGCTGGTGCCCACCACCCTGCTCGCCCAGCAGCACTACGACAACTTCCGCGACCGCTTCGCCAACTGGCCGGTGCGGGTGGAGGTGCTGAGCCGCTTCCGCTCCGCCAAGGAGCAGAGCGCGGTGATGAAGGAGATGGCCGAGGGCAAGGTGGACATCATCATCGGCACCCACAAGCTGCTCGGCGCCGAGCTCACCTTCAAGGATCTGGGGCTGCTCATCGTCGACGAGGAGCACCGCTTCGGGGTGCGCCAGAAGGAGAAGATCAAGGCGCTGCGCGCCGACGTGGATATCCTCACCCTCACCGCCACCCCCATTCCCCGCACCCTCAACATGGCCATGTCCGGCATGCGGGATCTCTCCATCATCGCCACCCCGCCCGCCAAGCGGCTCGCCATCAAGACCTTCGTGCGCCAGCACGAGCCGGCGGTGGTGCGCGAGGCGGTACTGCGGGAGTTGAAGCGTGGCGGCCAGGTCTACTACCTGCACAACGACGTGGAGAGCATCGAGAAGTGCGCCGCCGATCTTGCCGAGCTGGTGCCGGAGGCGCGCATCGGCATCGCCCACGGCCAGATGCGCGAGCGGGAGCTCGAGCGGGTGATGTCGGACTTCTACCACCAGCGCTTCAACCTGCTGGTGTGCACCACCATCATCGAGACCGGCATCGACGTGCCGAGCGCCAACACCATCATCATGGACCGGGCGGATCACCTTGGCCTGGCCCAGCTGCACCAGCTGCGGGGCCGGGTCGGGCGCTCCCACCACCAGGCCTATGCCTACCTGCTCACCCCCCATCCCAAGCTGATGACCAAGGATGCGGCCAAGCGGCTGGAGGCCATCGCGTCCCTCGAAGATCTCGGCGCCGGCTTTGCGCTCGCCACCCACGATCTGGAGATCCGGGGCGCGGGCGAGCTGCTGGGCGACGATCAGAGCGGCCAGATCGAATCGGTGGGCTTCACCCTCTACATGGAGATGCTGGAGCAGGCGGTGGAGGCGCTCAAACATGGCAAGGAGCCGTCGCTGGAGCAGCTCATGAGCCAGCACACCGAGGTGGAGCTGCGCCTGCCCGCCTTGCTCCCGGACGACTACATCCCGGACGTCAACATGCGCCTCTCCATGTACAAGCGCATCGCCAGTGCCGCCGACGAGCAGGAGCTGCGGGAGCTCAAAGTGGAGCTCATCGATCGCTTCGGCCTCTTGCCGGAGCCGACCAAGACGCTGATGGAGCTGGCCGCCTTCCGCCAGCGCGCCACGGCGCTGGGGATTCGCCGGGTGGAGATGAGCGAGCGCGGCGGCTATCTGGACTTTACCCAGGAAACCAAGGTCAACCCGGCCTATCTGGTCAAGCTGCTCTCGGAGCAGCCGCGCATCTACAAGATGGACGGGCCGACCCGGCTGCGCTTCCAAGTACCGACCCAGGACAGGGCCATGCGCCTCAAACTGGTGGACGGCCTGCTGGCGGATCTCGCCCGCCATGCCACCCCCTGAGGGAAAGCATGACGTCAGCAGGGCGCGACCTGCCGCCTACAACAACGGGAGCCCCAGGGCTCCCGTTTCGTTGCTGGCAAGGGGCGGCATCTCGCCCCCGGCCCGCCTTCTTGCCTCCCGATGCCTCGGTTCGCCCTCCTGGCAGCACCATTTTGCCGCCGAATCCATCTGTTGATACGATGCATTGAGTCATAACCCATCTGAAAAACAGATGGATGTGGGGATGATCGTGGGCAAAAACGGGGTCAACGCGCCTCGATAGCCCCGCAGATGGCCCGTGCCGTATTTATCCCGCCCAGGTATCCAGACCAGGTATCCCGGCCAGGGGCCACCAGCCATTGCACCGCGACCGCCGAGGCGCCGCGTCGGTCCGTCAGTCCGTCAGTCCGTCAGTCCGTCAGTCCGTCAGTCCGTCAGTCCGTCAGTCCGTCAGCATATCAACCTGGCTACATCCGCCTGCACGCCAATAAAAACGGGAGCCTTGACGGCTCCCGTGACGAAGGGACGCTGGCCCGGGCTTAGCCCTGGTTGGCCGGATCCTCGTGGGCGGAGAACTCCCGCATGAAGGCCTCGGCCCGCTCCACCATCCTGGTGGACCCGACGAAGTAGGGGGTGCGCTGGTGCAGAGCGGTAGGCTGGATGTCCATGATGCGGCCAAAGCCATCGGACGCCTTGCCACCGGCCTGCTCCACCAGGAAGGCCATGGGGTTGCACTCATAGAGCAGGCGCAGCTTGCCGTTCGGGGAGTTGGTGCCGGACGGGTAGATGTAGATGCCCCCCTTGAGCAGGTTGCGGTGGAAATCCGACACCAGGGAGCCGATGTAGCGGGAGGTATAGGGCCTGTGAGTCGCCTCGTCACGCTCCTGGCAGTATTTCAGGTACTTCTTCACCCCGTCCGGGAACTTGATGTAGTTGCCCTCGTTGATGGAGTAGATCTTGCCCTCCTCCGGAATGCGGATGTTCTCGTGGGAGAGGCAGAAGCAGCCGATGGAGGGGTCATAGGTGAAGCCGTTGACCCCAAAGCCGGTGGTGTAGACCAGCATGGTGGAGGAGCCGTAGACCACGTAGCCCGCCGCGACCTGACGGTGACCCGGCTGCAGGAAGTCCTCCAGAGTGACCCCGGCGCCCGGTTTGCTGACCCGGCGGTAGATGGAGAAGATGGTCCCGACCGAGACGTTGACGTCGATGTTGGAGGAGCCGTCGAGGGGGTCTATCAGCACCACGTACTTGGAGTGACGAGAGAGCTCGGAATCGAAGGAGACGAAGTCCTCCTCCTCCTCAGAGGCCATGCCGCACACCTCGCCACGGGCCTCCAGCGCCGCCTTGAAGCGCTCGTTGGCATAGACGTCCAGCTTCTGCTGCACCTCGCCCTGCACGTTTTCGGCGCCGATGGAGCCGATGATGTCCGCCAGACCCGCCTTGTTGATCTCCCGGTTCACCACCTTGGCGGCCAGGCGGATGGAGCTGAGCAAGGAGGTCAGCTCGCCGGTCGCGGTCGGGTAGTCCGCCTGCTTTTTGACGATGAACTCGCCCATGGTGATCATGTTTCGCATTCTTGTTCCTTTAAGATCGTTTCCGTTGGCCGTTGAAAACGTTTGCAAGTGTCGGCAAAAAAAGTGCCGATCCCCGGCAGCGTTGTTTTGTAACCCAATGTAACGCCTGTTTTTTGTTTTTGCAGCGAATTAAGCCGTTCTTTAAATCGCCAGAAAACCGCGCCACCACGGGCTTTCGCCGTGAAACAAGGGTGCCATCCGGCATCTTTTGGGGGGTTAATTCGTGACAAGAATGCATCCGGGCCGACGCGGCGGCCCGCCTTGCTCCCCCTGGCGCCCGGCAATGTTGCGCCAGAGGCTCCCCTCTTGAGATCTGCCCCCCAATCCCGCACACTGGCTGCGCTTTGGAAGCAAAAAAACATAAGGATATTCAATGAAAAAGTCGCTTATCGCCGGGGCGGTTGCCGCTCTGCTCACCCTCCCCGTCCTCGCCGCCCAGGTGCCTGAAGGCACCCAGCTTCTGCCAGCCACCCAGCAAGTGTTCGTGCGCAACATCGGCACCGAGCCTGCCTCCATCGATCCCCAGATGGTGGAAGAGAGCGCGGGCAGCGACGTCGTCAACGATCTGTTCGAGGGGCTCTATACCCTGGATGGCAACGGCAAGCTGCAGGCGGCGGGCGCCCTTGGCTACGAGCTCGATGCCACGGGCACCGTCTACACCTTCAAGCTCAGACCCGATGCCAAATGGTCCAACGGCGAGCCGGTGACGGCGGCGGACTACGTCTATGGCTGGCAGCGGGCGGCGGACCCCAAGAACGCCTCCAACTACGCCTGGTTCATCGAGCTGACCGGCGTCGCCAATGCCAGCGACGTGGTGCAGGGCAAGCAGAGCCCGGATGCCCTGGGGATCAAGGCGCTCGATGACTACACCCTGCAGATCACCCTGAAAAACCCGGTCCCCTTCTTCCTCAAGACCCTCTCCCACTACACCACCTTCCCGGCGCCCAAGGCCACCATCGAGAAGTTCGGTCATGAGTGGGTCAAACCGGCCAACATCGTCTCCAACGGCGCCTTCGCCCTCAAGGAGTGGACCCCGAACGAGCGCCTCATCGCCGAGCGCAACCCCCACTACTGGGACAACGAGCACACCGTGCTGAACAAGGTGATCTATCTGGAGATCGTCTCCGATACCGCGGCCTACAACCGCTATCGTGCGAGCGAGCTGCACTACACCACCTATCCCCTGGAGCAGTATCAGCAGATCAAGCGCCAGAGCCCGGAGGAGCTGGTGAGCGCCCCCATGCTCACCACCTACTACTACGTGTTCAACACCCAGCGCAAACCCTTTGACGACGTCAGGGTGCGCAAGGCACTCTCTCTTGCCATCGACCGGGACACCATCACGGAGAAGATCCTGGGACAGGGGCAGCTCTCCGCCTTCAGCCTGACCCCGCCGAGCGTGGACGGCTTCGAGCTCAAACGCCCCGCCAGCGAGCTGATGAGCAAGGAAGAGCGCATCAAGCAGGCCAAGGCGCTGCTTGGCGAGGCGGGTTACGGCCCTGACAAGCCGCTGACGGTGGACATCCTCTACAACACCAACGAGGGGCACAAGAAGATAGCGCTCGCCATCTCCTCCATGTGGAAGCACAACCTGGGGGTCAAGGCGGAGCTCAACAACATGGAGTGGAAGACCATGGTGTCGGCCCTGAACGAGGGTGACTTCGGGGTGAGCCGCTACTCCTGGAACGGAGACTACAACGATGCCTCCACCTTCCTCGACATCATGACCTCCAGCAGCAGCGCCAACAGCGGCAAGTGGTTCAACAAGGAGTACGACGCCCTCCTGGCCAAGGCCCATGACGCCAAGGATCCGGCCGAGCGCAACCGCCTCTATCAGCAGGCCGAGGTGCTGATCGACGAGGAGGCCCCCATTGCCCCTGTCTACTTCTACGTGAAATCACGGCTGCTCAAACCCAACGTCAAGGGCTACCCCTACCAGAACCCGCAAGACCTGGTCTATGCCAAGGATCTCTATCTGACGGCGCAGTGACGCTGGGCACCGAACCAAAAAGACCGCCTCGAGGGCGCAATGCTGTTCACTTAAGAGAATTTGAGTTCCAGTCCACGTAGTATCAGGGCTAAAAAATGAGGGAGGCATGATGCCTCCCTCTTTCTATTGCAAGCCACGCTGGATAAAGGCTGAAGGAACATCGACTGGAAACAGCCTTGCTCCCCCAACTCAAGTCGCATTTATGAATAATTAGTCAAAAATGTGCTTATCTGAACAGCATTGCGCCTCGAGGGCGGTCTTTTTTTATCCTACTTTTCCTGACAGCCCGCCACCGCGAGCCGGGCGCGTCTTCGCACCGTCACGGGCCTGACCAGCAACTGCGCCAGCAGCACCCCCATCAGGGTCATGCCGCCACCGATGAGGTGATAGCTGGTGAGCCGCTCCCCGAGCCAGCTGATGGCAAGGGCGGCCGTCATCACCGGCAACAGGTTCATGAAGATGGCGGTGCGGCTCGCCCCGAGCAGGGCAATGCCTTGCATCCAGAGCCAGGGCGAGAGGGCCGAGGTCGGGATCCCCGCATAGAGGATGAGCCAGAGGGCGCTGCCATCGGGCCAGTGCCCGTCCACCAGCAGATAGAAGGGGGTGAGGAACAGGAGGCTGCACAGCACCTGACCGTAGAGCATGGACCAGTTGTCCAGCCCCAGATCCCAGCGCTTGAGCAGCACGCTGTAGAGCGCATAGGTGGCCGCCGAGAGCAGCATGTAGACGGAACCGATATGGATGCCCTGGGTCAGCAGCCGGGCCGGATCCCCCTGCCCCAACAAAATCGCCAGCCCCAGAATGGAGATGGCGCCTCCCAGCAGCGCCCCCCAGGTGGGCCGCTCGCGCAGCAACCAGATGCTGAGCAGCACCGTCATCAAGGGGGTCAGCCCCATCATCAGGCCAATCTCGGTAGCCCCCAGGGTCTGGGCCGCGTAATAGCCAAAGGTCTGGTTCAAGACCATCCCGAGCAGGGCCAGCACCGCCAGCCTCGAGAAACCGGCCCGCAGTTTGCGGCGCTCGCGCCAGGCCCGGTGAGCCAGAAACGGGGTCAGCACCAGGGCCGCCACCATCCAGCGCGACCAGGCGAGCGCCGCAGGAGACAACACCCCGACCGCCAGCTTGCTGACGATGCCATTGCCGGCCCAGATGGCCATGCAGGAGAAGGGAAACAGGAAGGCAAGGGGCATTGCGATATCCAGAATAAAAAGGCGGGTATTGCGCGCGAGTATAGAGAGGCAATCAGGATAAGCAAGCCTGCCAACGCAGGAAGAAGCGCCATGACGCGAACGTAAGCGTTCACCAGCCCCCCGTTGACAGTCGAATGTGACGATCATCTCTTGATCCCCTTTCGGGGGTTGATAG
>NZ_JAPDBZ010000123.1:0-12426 GCF_027705505.1 Aeromonas sp. QDB56 | reverse complement strand
GGATTTAGGGACTCAGAATACTTTTTTCTGAAAATCAAGGCGGCCTTCCCCGGAAAGCCGCGATGAACCATAAAAAAAGGGCCCCTAGAAGGAGCCCTTTTCGATCACTGCAGCGGAAGATTACTCTTCGTCAAAACTGCCGGCTGCGTTGAGCAGATCCGCCAGGTTTTGCTGAGCTTCATCGGCAGTCACCTGCGGCACACCGACAGCACGGGCTGCGGCGGCACGCTGGTTGATGCGGCTGTGGTGGTAGGCAAAGCCGGTACCAGCCGGGATCAGACGACCCACGATCACGTTCTCTTTCAGGCCGCGCAGTTCATCACGCTTGCCACCAACGGCTGCTTCGGTCAGCACGCGGGTGGTCTCCTGGAAGGAAGCCGCGGAGATGAAGGACTCGGTGCTCAGAGATGCCTTGGTAATACCCATCAGGATATGACGGTAGGTAGCCGGGGTCTTCCCTTCGGCAACCAGTTTACGGTTGGCGATCTTCACACGGGCCACTTCAACCTGCTCACCTTCGATCAGGTCGGTGTCACCAGCGCTCAGGATCTCGCACTTGCGAAGCATCTGACGCACGATGACTTCGATGTGCTTGTCGTTGATCTTAACGCCTTGCAGACGGTAAACGTCCTGCACTTCGTTGGCGATGTAGTTGGCGACCGGGCTGATACCGCGCAGACGCAGGATGTCATGAGCAGACTCGGGACCGTCCGCCAGCACTTCACCCTTCTCAACTTTTTCACCTTCGAACACGTTGAGGTGACGCCATTTCGGAATCATCTCTTCGTAGATCTCGCCACCATCGGTCGGGGTGATGACCAGACGGCGTTTGCCCTTGGTCTCTTTCCCGAAGGAGATGGTACCGGAGATCTCGGCCAGGATGGCCGGCTCTTTCGGCTGACGTGCTTCGAACAGATCCGCAACGCGCGGCAGACCACCGGTGATGTCCTTGGTACCGCTGGACTCTTGCGGGATACGCGCAACCGCGTCACCCACGCCCACGTTAGCACCATCTTCCAGGTTCACGATCGCCTTGCCCGGCAGGAAGTACTGGGCGGGAACGTCGGTGCCCGGGATCATCACATCCTTGCCGTTCAGATCGACCAGTTTCACGGTCGGACGCATCTCTTTACCGGCGCTCGGACGCTCGTTGACATCCAGCACGACGATGGAAGAGAGACCGGTCAGCTCGTCGGTCTGACGAGTGATGGTCACACCGTCGATCATGTGTTCGAAGTGCAGGCGACCCGCTACTTCGGTGATGATCGGGTGGGTGTGCGGGTCCCAGTTCGCGACGGTATCACCGGCGTTCACCGCTTCGCCATCCTTCACTTCCAGCACGGAACCGTAAGGCAGCTTGTGGCTTTCCTTGGTACGGCCCATCTCGTCCATGATGGTCAGCTCGGTAGAACGGGAGGTGATAACCAGCTTGTCAGAGTTGTTCAGAACGAACTTGGCGTTCTGCAACTTGATGCTACCGGTGTTCTTCACCTGGATGCTGCTCTCGGCAGCCGCTCGGGATGCGGCACCACCGATGTGGAAGGTACGCATCGTCAGCTGGGTACCCGGTTCACCGATGGACTGAGCGGCGATAACACCGACAGCCTCACCCTTGTTAACCAGGTGACCACGGGCCAGATCACGGCCGTAGCAGTGAGCACAGTTACCGAAGTCGGTCTCACAGGTGATGGCAGAACGTACCTTCACGCGGTCGACGGAGTTGCGCTCCAGCAGGTCACACAGCTGCTCGTCGAGCAGGGTGTTGCGCGCTACCAGCACTTCATCCTCGGTACCCGGCTTGATCACGTCTTCGGCCACCACACGACCCAACACGCGCTCACGCAGCGGCTCGACCACGTCGCCACCCTCGATCAGCGGAGTCATCCACAGACCGTCGGTAGTGCCGCAATCGTCCTCGGTGATCACCATGTCCTGGGCCACGTCAACCAGACGACGGGTCAGGTAACCGGAGTTCGCTGTCTTCAGTGCGGTATCCGCCAGACCTTTACGAGCACCGTGAGTGGAGATGAAGTACTGCAGTACGTTCAGACCTTCACGGAAGTTCGCCACGATCGGCGTTTCGATGATGGAGCCATCCGGCTTCGCCATCAGGCCACGCATACCGGCCAGCTGACGGATCTGGGCGGCGGAGCCCCGCGCACCAGAGTCGGCCATCATGAAGATGCTGTTGAAGGAGGCTTGCTCTTCCTCATCGCCCAGGGAGTTGACGTTACGCTCCTTGGAAAGGTTGTCCATCATGGCCTTGGAGACGCGATCGTTCGCGCTGGCCCAGATATCGATAACCTTGTTGTAACGTTCGCCCGCGGTCACCAGACCGGACAGGAACTGGTCCTGGATCTCGGCAACTTCGGCTTCTGCAGCAGCGATGATGTCTTTCTTGGCATCCGGGATGACCATGTCATCGATACCAACAGAGGCACCGGACAGGGCCGCGTAGTGGAAACCGGTATACATCAGCTGGTCAGCGAAGATGACGGTATCCTTCAGGCCCTGCTTGCGATAGCAGGTGTTCAGCAGACGGGAGATGAGCTTTTTGCCCAGCGCCTTGTTGGAGACGCACTTGATCCAGTTCTGTGGGTTGGCGTCCAGGTCAGCCTGCTCTGCAGCAGTCAGTACCTTGGGCTCGTCGATCAGCGCGTATTCCATGCCTTTGGGCAGGATCAGGCTCAGGATCGCACGACCAACGGTGGTGTTCTTCATCTCGGTCTTGGCAACCAGCTCACCGGCTTCGTTCTTCACGTACTCGGTGATGCGGCACTTGACGCGAGCATGCAGGTCGGCCAGACCGGCACGGTACACCTTCTCGGCCTCTTTCGGGCCGGACAGCACCATACCTTCGCCCTTGGCGTTGATACGGGCACGGGTCATGTAATACAGACCCAAGACCACGTCCTGGGAAGGAACGATGATCGGCTCACCGGAGGCAGGCGACAGGATGTTGTTGGTGGACATCATCAGGGCGCGCGCTTCCAGCTGGGCTTCCAGGGTCAGCGGTACGTGGACCGCCATCTGGTCACCGTCGAAGTCCGCGTTATAGGCGGCACAGACGAGCGGGTGCAGCTGGATGGCCTTGCCTTCGATCAGGGTCGGTTCAAACGCTTGGATACCCAGACGGTGCAGGGTCGGTGCACGGTTCAGCAGAACCGGGTGTTCGCGGATCACTTCGTCCAGGATGTCCCAAACGACGGCTTCTTCGCGCTCCACCATCTTCTTGGCGGCCTTGATGGTGGTCGCCAGACCGCGGGATTCCAGCTTGCCGTAGATGAAGGGCTTGAACAGCTCAAGTGCCATCTTCTTCGGCAGACCGCACTGATGCAGACGCAGGGTCGGACCTACGGTGATAACGGAACGACCGGAGTAGTCGACACGCTTACCCAGCAGGTTCTGACGGAAACGACCTTGCTTACCCTTGATCATGTCGGCCAGGGATTTCAGCGGGCGCTTGTTGGAACCGGTGATGGCACGACCACGACGGCCGTTGTCCAGCAGGGCATCCACGGACTCTTGCAGCATGCGCTTTTCGTTGCGCACGATGATGTCCGGCGCAGCCAGGTCCAGCAGGCGCTTCAAGCGGTTGTTACGGTTGATCACGCGACGGTACAGATCGTTCAGATCGGAGGTCGCGAAACGACCGCCGTCCAGCGGTACCAGCGGACGCAGGTCCGGCGGCAGCACGGGCAGCACTGTCATGATCATCCACTCCGGCTTGTTGCCGGATTGCAGGAAGGCTTCCATCAGCTTCAGACGCTTGGTGGTCTTCTTGCGCTTGGTCTCGGAGTTGGTCTGATCCAGCTCCTCACGCATGGCTTTGACTTCGCCTTCCAGATCGATGGCGCGCAGCAGAGCCAGAATGGCCTCGGCACCCATCTTGGCGTCGAATTCGTCGCCCCACTCTTCCAGTGCGTCCAGATAGTTCTCTTCGGAGAGCATCTGGCTGCGCTCGAGGTTGGTCATGCCGGGTTCGATCACTACATAGGATTCGAAATACAGCACGCGCTCGATGTCACGCAGGGTCATGTCCAGCAGCAGACCGATACGGGACGGCAGGGACTTTAGGAACCAGATGTGGGCAGTCGGGCTGGCCAGCTCGATGTGGCCCATGCGCTCACGACGGACCTTGGTCTGGGTCACTTCTACACCGCACTTCTCGCAGATCACACCACGGTGTTTCAGGCGCTTGTACTTGCCGCACAGACACTCGTAGTCCTTCACCGGTCCGAAGATACGGGCGCAGAACAGACCATCACGCTCCGGCTTGAAAGTCCGGTAGTTGATGGTCTCAGGCTTTTTGACCTCACCGAATGACCAGGAGCGGATCATGTCAGGAGAGGCCAGACCGATCTTGATACTGTCAAACTCTTCGGTCTTGGTCTGAGCCTTCAAAAACTTGAGTAAGTCTTTCACGTGTTTCCCCTGTCAGGAGTCTAACCTCGGCGCCCCGGCTGCCGAAACAGCGGGGCGCCCACGTCAATTCTCGAACAATAAGAGCGAGCTCTTACTCTTCGTCCAGCTCGATGTTGATACCCAGAGAGCGGATTTCCTTCAGCAATACGTTGAAGGATTCGGGCATGCCCGGCTCCATACGGTGGTCGCCATCCACGATGTTCTTGTACATCTTGGTACGGCCGTTCACATCGTCAGACTTGACGGTCAGCATTTCCTGCAGGGTATATGCCGCACCGTAAGCCTCCAGGGCCCACACTTCCATCTCACCGAACCGCTGACCACCGAACTGCGCCTTACCACCCAGCGGCTGCTGGGTAACCAAGCTGTAGGAACCGGTAGAACGCGCGTGCATCTTGTCGTCTACCAGGTGGTTCAGCTTCAGCATGTACATGTAACCCACGGTGACCTTGCGCTCGAAGGCGTTACCGGTACGACCGTCGAACAGGGAGATCTGACCGGATTCCGGCAGATCGGCCAGCTTCAGCAAGGCTTTGATTTCGCGCTCTTTGGCACCATCAAAGACAGGTGTAGCCACCGGCAGACCTTTACGCAGGTTACCCACCAGGGTACGCACGTCGTCGTCAGACAGTTCAGCAATGTTCACTTGCTGGGAGTCCTTCTCGCCCAGGTCATAGACCTGTTGCAGGAACTCGCGCATCTCGTGCAGCTCGCGCTGTTCTTTGATCATGCGGTCGATCTTCTCGCCGATGCCCTTGGCCGCGAGGCCCAGGTGCACTTCGAGGATCTGACCGATGTTCATACGAGACGGTACACCCAGCGGGTTCAGTACGATGTCGACCGGACGGCCGTACTCGTCATGGGGCATATCCTCGACCGGACAGATCTTGGAAATAACACCCTTGTTACCGTGACGGCCCGCCATCTTGTCACCCGGCTGGATGCGACGCTTGACGGCCAGATAGACCTTGACGATCTTCAGTACGCCCGGCGCCAGGTCATCGCCCTGGATGATCTTGCGACGCTTGTTCTCGAATTTCTTGTCGAACTCGGCCTTCAGCTCAACGTGCTGTTCAGCGATCTGCTCCAGCTCGATTTGCTTGGCTTCATCTTCGATGGCCAGCTCAAACCACTTGGAACGATCGAGCTTGTTCAGACGATCTTCGCTGTAACCGGCGGCCAGCAGCAGGTTGCGGGAACGGCCGAAAATGCCGTCTTCCAGGATCTTGAACTCTTCGGTCAAGTCCTTCTTCGCTTCCTTCAGCTGCATCTCTTCGATTTCTTTGGCGCGCTTGTCTTTTTCCACGCCATCGCGGGTAAAGACCTGCACGTCAACCACGGTACCGTACACACCGTTTGGTACACGCAGGGAAGAGTCCTTCACGTCGGACGCCTTCTCACCGAAGATGGCGCGCAGCAGCTTCTCTTCCGGAGTCAGCTGGGTTTCACCTTTCGGCGTTACCTTGCCGACCAGGATATCGCCGCCCTTCACTTCGGCACCCACGTAGACGATACCGGACTCGTCCAGCTTGGACAGTGCGGCTTCACCCACGTTCGGGATGTCAGCAGTGATCTCTTCCGGACCCAGCTTGGTGTCACGGGAGATACAGGCCAGTTCCTGGATGTGAATGGTGGTCAGGCGATCTTCCTGAACAACACGCTCGTTCACCAGGATCGAGTCTTCGAAGTTGTAACCGTTCCACGGCATGAACGCGACGCGCAGGTTCTGACCCAGCGCCAGTTCACCAAGATCGGTGGACGGGCCGTCAGCCAGCACGTCACCCGCCATCACCGGCTCACCCAACATCACGCACGGACGCTGGTTGATACAGGTGTTCTGGTTGGAACGGGTGTATTTGGTCAGGCTGTAGATGTCGATGCCGGCTTCGCCAGGCAGCAGCTCATCTTCGTTGACCTTGATAACGATACGGGAGGCATCGACATAGTCGATCATGCCGCCACGCTTGGCCACTACGGTCACACCGGAGTCAACGGCCACTGCGCGTTCCATACCGGTACCAACCAGCGGCTTGTCAGCGCGCAGGGTCGGTACAGCCTGACGTTGCATGTTTGAACCCATCAATGCGCGGTTCGCGTCATCGTGTTCCAGGAACGGGATCAGGGCCGCTGCCACAGAGACGATCTGTTGCGGGCTCACGTCCATGTACTGGATCTGGTCGGCGTTCATAAAGGTGGATTCACCTTTGTGACGGCACGGGATCAATTCATCTTTCAGACGGCCATCTTCGGTGGTCGCGGCGTTGGCCTGTGCGATCACGTACTTGCCTTCTTCAATCGCAGACAGGTAATCCACTTCGTCGGTGATCACACCGTCGATCACCTTGCGGTACGGGGTCTCGAGGAAACCGTACTCGTTGGTGCGGGAATACACGGACAGCGAGTTGATCAGACCGATGTTCGGACCTTCCGGCGTTTCGATGGGACACAGACGACCGTAGTGGGTCGGGTGTACGTCTCGAACTTCGAAACCGGCACGCTCACGGGTCAAACCGCCCGGGCCCAGCGCGGAGATACGGCGCTTGTGGGTCACTTCGGACAGCGGGTTGTTCTGGTCCATGAACTGGGACAGCTGGCTGGAACCAAAGAACTCTTTGACCGCGGCGGAGATCGGCTTGGCGTTGATCAGATCCTGCGGCATCAAGGTGTCCAGATCGCCCAGAGACAGGCGCTCCTTCACCGCACGCTCGACACGGACCAGACCGACACGGAACTGGTTCTCGGCCATTTCACCGACGGAACGAATACGACGGTTACCCAGGTGGTCGATATCGTCCACTTCGTCGTTACCGTTACGGATGTCGATCAGGCGCTTCATGACCTCGACGATATCGTCCTTGGTCAGCACGCCAACGCCAGTCTCGTCTTCACGACCCAGACGGCGGTTGAACTTCATCCGACCTACGGTAGACAGGTCGTAACGCTCGGACGAGAAGAACAGGTTCTCGAACAGCTGTTCGGCCGCTTCGCGAGTGGGCGGCTCGCCCGGACGCATCATGCGATAGATCTCGACCAGAGCTTCCAGGCGGCTGGAGCTGGAGTCGATACGCAGGGTCTCGGACATGTAGGCACCGTGGTCCAGTTCGTTGGTGAACAGAACCTCGAAGTGCTTGAAGCCGGCTTGGGACAGGTTGGCAACTGCTTCCAGGCTCAGGGCCTGGTTGGCAGTCACGACCATTTCACCAGTCTGCGGATGTGCATAGTTCTTGGCTGCAACTTTGCCAACAACATACTCTACCGGCACCTCGATCTGAGTGATGCCGTCTTTTTCCAGCTGACGGATGTGACGGGCAGTGACACGACGACCGGTCTCGACCACCACGGCGCCATTGGCAATGATGTCGAATGTCGCGGTCTCGCCACGCAGGCGCTCGGGCACCAGATCCATCATCAACTTGCCATCTTTCACTTCGAAACCGATGGTCTCGAAGAAGGTGGCCAGGATTTCTTCGGAGCTGAAGTCCAGGGCGCGCAGAATAATGGAGGCTGGCAGTTTACGACGACGGTCGATACGGACAAACAGGTTGTCTTTCGCATCGAACTCGAAGTCCAGCCAGGAGCCACGGTAGGGGATAACGCGAGCGTTATAAAGCACCTTACCGGATGAATGTGTTTTGCCTTTATCGTGGTCGAAGAAGACGCCCGGGCTGCGGTGCAGCTGGGAGACGATGACCCGCTCGGTACCATTGATGACAAAGGTGCCGTTTTCGGTCATGAGCGGAATTTCGCCCATGTAAACTTCTTGTTCCTTGATGTCTTTGACGGTGCCGGCAGCTGCTTCACGGTCGTACAGAACCATACGAAGCTTGACACGCAGCGGCGCGGAGTAGGTCACTCCACGGATCTGGCATTCTTTTACGTCAAATACCGGCTCACCCAGGCGATAGCTGACATACTGAAGCTCAGCACTACCGGAGTAACTGGTGATCGGGAAAACGCTACGGAAGGCGGCTTCTAGGCCGTACTCACCTTCCGGGTCAGCCTCGATGAACTGCTTGAAGGAGTCCAGCTGAATGGACAACAGATAAGGCGTGTCCAGTACCTGGTCTCGCTTACCGAAGTCCTTACGTATGCGTTTTTTTTCGGTATAAGAGTAAACCATAGGGTTCCTCAGCTCGCTGATAAGTGACCCACTCTGTCCCCACGGGACAGCTCTGTCTCAACACCGTTTTGTGTTGGCCCGGACGATGAGGCGGTCCGGATTGCTGGTGCACCGAGAGTCGTGAACGGTGTGAAATACTCTCAGTCTACAGCGCAAAAAGGCTGGTGAATAAAGATTCACCAGCCTTAGCCTGTTTTATCAGGCTAATCTACATAAATGCAGATTATTTGATCTCAACAGAAGCACCGGCAGCTTCCAGCTCTTTCTTCAGAGCTTCAGCTTCGTCCTTGGACACGGCTTCTTTCAGATTGGTCGGAGCAGCTTCTACCAGGTCCTTGGCTTCTTTCAGGCCCAGACCGGTAGCGCCACGAACGGCCTTGATGACGGCAACTTTGTTGGCGCCAGCAGCAGTCAGAACTACGTCGAACTCGGTCTTCTCTTCTACTGCTTCAGCAGCAGCCGGGCCGGCCATGACGGCAGCAGCGGCAGAAACACCGAACTTCTCTTCCATAGCTTCGATCAGCTCAACAACTTCCATTACGGACATGGAAGCAACGGCTTCGATGATTTGGTCTTTAGTGATAGACATGACAAAAATTCCTGATGTTGAATAAACTCAAACAGCCTAGATAGGCGAGAATCAAGCAGCAGCTTGTTTCTGGTCGCGAACAGCAGCGATAGTACGAACCAGCTTGCCAGCAGAGGCTTCCTTCATGGTAGCCATCAACTTCGCAATTGCTTCTTCGTAAGTCGGCAGCGTGGCCAGACGATCAATTTGTGCTGCGGCGATAAACTCACCGTTAAAAGCGCCAGCCTTGATTTCGAACTTTTGGTTCGCTTTGGCAAACTCTTTGAACAGACGAGCGGCAGCGCCCGGGTGTTCGTTAGAGAAAGCAATCAAGGTAGGACCGGTAAATGCGTCGTTCAGGCACTCGTATTCGGTACCTTCTACCGCGCGACGCAGCAGGGTGTTACGCACAACGCGCATGTACACACCAGCTTCACGAGCGGTCTTACGCAGGACGGTCATCTTGTCTACAGTGACGCCGCGAGAATCGGCTACAACTGCAGAAAGAGCGCCTTTGGCAGCTTCGTTGACTTCAGCAACAATTGCCTTTTTGTCTTCGAGTCCCAATGCCATTGGCTTAACTCCTGGATTGAATCCGGGTCTATTGACCCAGTACTGACACATCCCCCCTACCTTTACAACAGAGGGGAACGATGCGGTAGCAGGATTCCAGAAGAGAAAGAATCTTTCTCGCTGGGTTTCCGGCACCGTCTACGCAGGAAACATTAAGGCTTTGCAGCCTCCTGCGGTCTTGGACGGAGGTCGAAACCCCCAACCAATCAAGGCGCAAAATTATAGATTAAATTTTGCGCCTTGTAAAACCCATCAATTAGGCCTGAGCTTCCAGAGAAGCTTGGTCTACGGCAACACCGGCACCCATGGTGGTGGAGATGCTGACTTTCTTGATGAATACACCCTTGGCGGAGGACGGCTTGGCCTTCTTCAAGGCAACCAGCAGCGCTTCCAGGTTCTCTTTCAACTGAGCTTCGTTGAAGGAAACTTTGCCCAGGGTGGTGTGAATGATACCGTTCTTGTCGTTACGGTAACGAACCTGACCAGCCTTGGCGTTCTTGACGGCTTCGGCTACGTTCGGAGTGACGGTACCCACTTTCGGGTTCGGCATCAGACCGCGCGGGCCCAGGATTTGACCCAGTTGACCAACAACACGCATGGCATCCGGGGATGCGATGACGACGTCGAAGTTCATCTCGCCTTTCTTGACCAGCTCGGCCAGGTCGTCCATACCAACCAGTTCAGCACCGGCAGCCTTGGCGGCTTCGGCGTTGGCACCCTGGGTGAACACGGCGACACGGATGTCACGACCGGTACCGTGCGGCAGTACAGTTGCACCACGTACGTTCTGATCGGATTTACGAGCATCGATACCCAGGTTAACGGCAACGTCAACGCTTTCAACGAACTTGGCAGTAGCCAGTTCTTTCAGCAGGGCAATGGCTTCGTTGATGGAGTACTCTTTGGTACCGTCAACTTTTTCGCGAATAACGCGCATACGCTTGGACAGTTTAGCCATTGTCTTACTCCTCCACTACCAGGCCCATGGAACGAGCGGAACCGGCGATGCAACGTACTTTTGCATCCAGATCGGCACCAGTCATATCCGGCTCTTTGGTCTTGGCGATTTCTTGCAGCTGAGCCACAGTCACCTTACCAACCTTGTCTTTGTTCGGCTTGGCAGAACCAGACTGGATACCAGCGGCTTTCTTCAGCAGGAAGGAAGCGGGCGGAGTCTTGGTTTCGAAGGTGAAGGAACGGTCGCTGTAAACGGTGATCACGACCGGAGTCGGAGAACCTTTTTCCAGCTTTTCTGTACGGGCGTTGAACGCCTTACAGAATTCCATGATGTTCACGCCGTGCTGACCCAGAGCGGGACCAACGGGAGGGCTGGGGTTAGCACTGCCAGCCTTAACTTGCAGCTTGATATAAGCTGTGACTTTCTTAGCCATTACAAAAATACCTCAAAAATGGGTTCTAACGCCTCGGAGACATGCTCCTGCAAACGGCTCCCCAACAAATAAAGGGGCAGCGAATTATAGAGATAATCGCTGCCCCTGACAACCGTTAAACGTACACAGATTAATCAGCCTTTTTCGACCTGACCAAAATCCAGTTCTACCGGCGTTGAGCGGCCGAAGATCAGTACGGAGACCTTCACGCGGCTCTTTTCGTAGTCCACCTCTTCAACGGTACCGTTGAAGTCGGCGAACGGACCATCGGCAACCCGGACCATCTCACCCGGTTCAAACAGGGTTTTCGGACGCGGCTTGTCGTGGGCATCTTGCAGACGATTGAGGATGGCATCCGCTTCCTTATCGGAGATAGGAGCAGGGCGATCGGAGGTACCGCCGATGAAACCCATTACACGTGGTACATTGCGTACCAGGTGCCATGTGGTTTCATCCATCACCATCTGGACCAGGACGTATCCCGGGAAAAATTTGCGCTCACTCTTGCGCTTCTGGCCAGCACGCATCTCGACCACTTCTTCGGTCGGGACCAGCACTTCACCAAACAGCTCTTCCATGCCATGCATCTTGATATGTTCACGCAGGGATTTGGCAACACGGCCTTCGTAGCCGGAAAATGCCTGCACGACATACCATCTCATACGCTGTTCACGTTGTTCAGTCATGGCTTATCCTTACACACCGGTAATCAGGTTGACCAACCAGACCAAGGCGCCGTCCAACACGAACAGCAGCAGCCCCATCACGGCAGTCACCGCCAGCACAATCAGGGTTGTCTGAATGGCTTCCTGACGGGTCGGCCATACGACCTTGCGGACTTCCAGGCGAGACTCACGGGCAAACGCCAGTGTTGCCTTGCCCTTGGTGGTTTGCAGGGCCACTGCACCGGCAGCAGCGATGACAACGACCACACCCAGGGCGCGGACGGCAGCAATAACGTCGCTCAGCAGGTAATTGCCCACTACAGCGGCCGCCAGGATGATGAAAACCAGGCCCCAAAGCAGGGTATCCTTGCTTCCGCCCTGACCCTCAGAACTAACACTCATACAACCCACCTGTATCTGACGTAACCAAAGACACAAAAGCCCCGTACGAGCCGAGGTATATGGCAGGGGCGGCAGGACTCGAACCCGCAACCATCGGTTTTGGAGACCGCTGTTCTACCAATTCGAACTACGCCCCTGCATAAGAAAGCCCCTATTATAGGGGCTTTGCTTTATTTATGTAAGCCAAGATTAAGCGATAACTTTGGCTACAACACCAGCACCTACGGTACGGCCACCTTCACGGATGGCGAAACGCAGGCCGTCGTCCATCGCGATCGGGGC
>NZ_JAPDBZ010000122.1:0-12529 GCF_027705505.1 Aeromonas sp. QDB56 | reverse complement strand
AAAGCAAGCTGGGATGACAATTATCGGGCACAACTATTCTTTGGTTAAATAACCAACAAAGTATGCTCCCGCCCTGGGCCGAAGAGGGGAGCGCGTATAGAAACGAGGCGCCCGTGAGCGCCTCGTCCGGCAAGGATCACTGGGTCGGTTTCGCCGCCGATGTGCTGATGTCCTCCTTCGCCTCCTGTTTCAGGGCATCGCTCGCCTGCTGGCGCAGAGCCACCTGCTCCATCACCAGCTTGTAGGCGATGTAGTACTTGTAGATGTTGCCCACATAGGTGACCGTCTCGGGGCCGATTTTCTCTGCCGCCACGTACTCGACATTGTGGAACCAGACGTTGGGATCCAGCCCCCGTTTCCTGGCCTCGGCACGGAGCCTGGCTACCCGGGCGGGGCCGGCATTGTAGGAGGCGAACGAGAAGAGGGCCTTGTCGAGGGCGGTCATGGGCTCGTCCGCATAGTAGTGATCGATCATCCAGCGCATGTATTTGACGCCCCCGTGAATATTGGGCTCGAGCTGGCGGATGTCGCCGACCTTCAGCCCCTTGCCGGTGGCGGGCATGATCTGCATGATGCCGATGGCGCCCACATGGCTACGGGCATGATGGTTGAGGGCGGACTCCTGGTAGCCCTGGGCCGCCATCAGCAGCCAGTCCATGTCATAGCGTTCGCCATATTCACGGAACAGCTCGACCACCTGTAGGAATTTCTTGCGCTCCGCCTCGGCGGCGGCGCTTTTGACGAACTTGTTCTGCTTGAGATAACGGGCCAGGATCTCATCCCCCGTCGCCTTGCCGCGCAGCGCCTTGATCTGCTCGTTGAGCATGGCGAGCAACTGGGGGCTCTCCTTGCGCACCGCCCAGGCGATGACGCCCCCTTCCCGGAACACGGGGGCGTCGTGAATGGTGATCCCGGGGAAAATCTTTTGCCAGAAGCGGGCCTTGTGCTCGTCCATGACGATGAAGGGGAGCAGGCCTGCGTTCACCATCTCCACCAGATCTTCATCTTCGAGTACCTCCGAGGCGGGTTGGAGGTCGATGAGGGGCTCTCCCGCCGACTTGCGGGCCTGGTTGTAGGCCATGAGGCTCTCGTAGTAGCTGGAGGAGGGGCGCACGAAGACGCGCTGGCCCCCGAGATCGGCGGCGCTTTCCACCTTGGGGGAGAGGGGGCCGGAGACGAGCAGCTCCCGCACGTTTTCAAGCAGGGGATCGGTGAAGGCGATACCCTGCTTCTTGCGCTTGTCCGTGATGGTGAGATTGGCGGCGGCGATGTCGCCTTTGCCCTCGATGAGGGAGCTCAGCAGCGCTTCCCGGGCCACGGGAATGAAGACGAAGTGCACCTTGAGGTGGCGCTTGATCGCCTTTTGCTTGCGCAACTGTTCGTTGAGACGCTTTTCCACCTGCATGAAGGCATCGTAGGTGACGCCCCGCTGCACGCCCTTGGTGATGAAGAACCCCGTCTTGTTGTAGGTGGTGAGCACTCGGATGGTGCGCTGCTCCAGCATGACGTCGAGATCTCCCAGCCTGGGTCTGGCAAGCTCGTCCCCCTCAAAGCTCAGGGCGCTTTTCTCCGTCTCTGCCTCGGGGGCCACCTGCTTGCCGGATTCGGCCCCCCAGGCTGGCGTCAGGGAGCAGAACCACCAGATCACGACCATCCATGCGCGTTTCATCACTTACACCTAGCTCGTTTTATTGAGTGTAAGTGGCGCCTTGTGGGTGATTTAGCTTATTGGGTTTGATAGAGATGGCCCCATAGCACGATTTCCACTATTCCATCCAGGAGTGCCCGCCCATGAAAAAAGGAGCCCCGAGGCTCCTCTTTTTCTGCGTGTTGCGGGCCCGTTTGGCTAGAACCAGAAGCCGATGATGAAGGAGCCCGCCAGGGTCAGCATGACGTTGGCCACCGCATAGGTGCCGGCATAGCCGAGCGCCGGGATGGAGCTGTTGGCCGCTTCGTTCACCACGTCCATGGCCGGGGCGCAGGTACGTGCGCCCGTGATGGCGCCGAGCAGCAGGGCTGGGTTCATTTTGAGCACCCAGACACCGAACAGGTAGCCTACCAGCACCGGCAAGGTGGTCACCAGCATGCCGGAGAAGAGCACCACCATCCCCACTTCGCTCAGGTGATCAAGGATGCCGCCCCCCGCCTTGAGGCCGGTACTCACCATGAAGACAGCGAGCCCGAGATCCTTGGCAAGGCGCAGGGCCCCCGGCGGCACATAGCCCACCGTGGGGTGGTTGGCCCGCAGGTAGCCCATCAGGATCCCCGCCAGCAGCAGGCCGACGGCATTGCCGAGGCCGAACTCTATCTGGCCGAACACCAGGGAGACGGAGCCGATGAGCAGCCCCAGCACGAAGAAGGTGGCAAAGGCTACCAGATCCGTGGTCTGGCTGTGGATGCTGATGAAGCCGATCTTGTTGGCCAGCAGCTTGACCCGCTGCTTCTCGCCGCTGATCTGCAGCACGTCACCCTTTTGCAGCATGATATTGCGATCGAACGGCATCTCGATCTGGGAGCGCACCACCCGGTTCAGGAAGCACCCCTTCTCGGTGAGGTTGAGCTCCACCAGGTGGCGACCCACCACGGCATCGTTCTTCACCACGATCTCTTCGGTGACGATCTGGAGGTCAAGCAGGTTGCGATCGAACACCTCTTTGCCGTTGCGGTAGTTGACGTCGAGCTTCTCGTGGCTCTCGGGGTAGCCCACCAGAGCTATCTCGTCCCCTTCCTGAATGACGGCATCACCGTCGGGGCTCGCCAGGATGCCGTTGCGGCGAATGCGCTCCACATAGCAGCCGGTGTGGGGATAGATGCCGGTCTCCCGCAGGGTACGCCCCCCGATCCAGGCGGCGAGCTCTGGGCCGACCCGATAGGCGCGGATGATGGGCAGATAGGTCTTGCGGCTCTCGCTGTCGGACAGCCCCCGCTCGCGCGCAATCTTCTGCGCTTCGGTATTGAGATCCAGCCTGGCCAGGGAGGGGAGGTAGCGCACCACCAGCATCAGCCCCACCAGCCCCACCAGGTAGGTCAGGGCGTAGCCGATGCCCATGTTGTCCAGCACCGACTGCATGTCGGTCTGGTGGGGCAGGTTGAGCAATCCGCTTCGCAGGGCGTCCTGCGCCCCCACCAGGGCCGGCGTGGAGGTGAGGGAACCTGCCAGAATGCCGGCGGCCATGCCGGGCCCCAGATTAAAGAACTTGGCGAGCCCCACGGTCAGCAGCAGGGCCGACAGCAGGATCACCAGGGTCAGGGTGATGTAGTGGATGCCGTCGCGAAGGAAGACGCTGAAAAAGTGCGGCCCCGCTTCAATTCCCACACAGAAGATGAACAGCATGAAGCCGACGTTTTCAGTGGAGGTGGAAAACTGGAATCCCATCTGGCCAAACAGCAGGGCGGTGAAGAGCACGCCTATGGTGTTGCCTATCTGGAAGTTGCCGATGCGTACCTTGCCCAGCAGCAGCCCGAAGGCTAGTACCACGAACAGCAGCAGGGAGTCGCTTTGATGTAGCAGTGTCACGAAATCTATGGTCATGCCCGGAAAAACCGAGGATAAAAGTGAGGCCGATATTGTGCCGGATCCTGTATCAAGAAAGAAGCGCCAAAGCGGATTAACAGCCAGTTAAGTGCTGGTCTCTTCGATGAAGATAGGGATGCGAGGGGGGGCTGGGGAAAACACCTCTATTTTACGCTGCAAGGCCCGCTGTCAATGAGTGAAATATGCTGTCGAGCAGAGAGGGGATGACGCTCCTGTGGACAATTTATTACCTGCTGCATGGGGAGCAAACGGGCATGTTTTTCAGCATTTTCCACTGAGGAAATTGAAGGGTAACAAAAGAGACTCATGACTCATCCGGCGAGGGCTGACCCGCAGGACGCGGCATAGCGAAAAAAAATCCCCCACAGGCAGCACCGCGAGTCGATTCATCCCATTTAGGGGGGAAGGGAAAAACAGCAGAAAATGGGGAAGAACGGGGGCAGCCATCGCAAACCGGGGACAATGGCTGCCAGCCCAGATGAACCGTGGCTTTGGTCAAGTTACCCACAGAAACTGTGGATAACCCTGTTTATGAAACTTGGCGATCAGGCTGAAAGCCGCGCCAATACTGGGCTGCAAGGACTGTTCAAAAAATACCTGCAATAAATTGTTTCTATAAAAATCAAATAGTTATACGCAGCAGAACAAAACGCTGCTGGTCAGTAACGGGAGATCAAAAGGGAGTCAGGCCGCAGGGGAGGGCTTGTGCATTAAAATTGGAAGAGGAAAGCACTAAAGTGGATAACTTGCACCGAGATGGTGAGGAATTGGCTCCCCCGACTGGACTTGAACCAGTGACATACGGATTAACAGTCCGCCGTTCTACCGACTGAACTACGGGGGAACATCAGGCAAGGAGGTGCATCATACAGAGGTCGTATTTCAGGGTCAATAGCCATCAGGGAGGGTGAGCGGATACCCAGCTCCTTCAACTCGGGGTACACTGCTCCCTTGCCGTTTTTTGCCGGGAGTCGTCATGAGCAAGTTATTCCAGTTGGCCAGCCAGTTTCAACCCGCCGGGGATCAGCCGAGGGCCATCGCCCAGCTGCTCGATGGCATCGAGTCGGGACTGGCCCACCAGACCCTGCTCGGGGTGACCGGTTCGGGCAAGACCTTTACCATGGCCAACGTCATCGCGACTCTTAATCGTCCCACCATGATCCTGGCCCCCAACAAGACCCTGGCGGCCCAGCTCTATGGGGAGATGAAGGAGTTCTTCCCCGACAACGCGGTGGAGTATTTCGTCTCTTATTACGATTACTACCAGCCCGAAGCCTATGTGCCGACCACGGACACCTTCATCGAGAAGGATGCCTCCATCAACGATCACATCGAGCAGATGCGGCTGTCAGCCACCAAGGCGCTGCTGGAGCGGCGCGACGTGGTGATCGTCGCCTCGGTATCGGCCATCTATGGTCTGGGGGATCCCCAGGCCTACCTCAGCATGATGCTGCACCTCAAAGTGGGGGACGTGATCAATCAGCGGGATATCCTGCGCCGCCTCGCCGAACTGCAGTACACCCGCAACGACATGGCCTTCCAGCGCGGCACCTTCCGGGTGCGGGGGGAGGTGATCGACATCTACCCCGCCGAATCGGACAAGCTGGCCCTGCGGGTGGAGCTGTTTGATGAAGAGGTAGAACGCCTCTCCCTGTTCGATCCCTTGACCGGCGCCATCGAGCAGACGGTGGTGCGTTACACCATCTACCCCAAGACCCACTACGCCACCCCGCGGGAGACCATTCTGGGTGCCATCGAGCACATCAAGGAGGAGCTCAAGGGGCGGCGCGAGCAGCTGATGAACCTCAACAAGCTGGTGGAGGAGCAGCGCATCAGCCAACGCACCCAGTTCGACATGGAGATGATGCAGGAGCTGGGTTACTGCTCCGGTATAGAGAACTACAGCCGCTACCTCTCCGGCCGCGCACCGGGTGAGCCGCCGCCCACCCTGTTTGACTACCTGCCGGGGGACGGCCTGCTCATCATCGACGAATCCCACGTCACGGTGCCGCAGATCGGCGCCATGTTCAAAGGGGACAGATCCCGCAAGGAGACCCTGGTGGAGTACGGCTTCCGCCTTCCCTCGGCGCTGGACAACCGGCCCCTCAAGTTCGACGAGTTCGAGGCGCTGATGCCCCAGACGGTGTTCGTCTCGGCGACCCCCGGCCCCTACGAGCTGGAGAAGTCAGGCGGTGACGTGGTGCAGCAGGTGGTGCGTCCCACCGGCCTGCTCGATCCTGAGGTGGAAGTGCGGCCGGTCAGCACCCAGGTGGACGATCTGCTCTCCGAGATCCGCAAGCGGGTGGCGGTGGAGGAGCGGGTGCTGGTCACGACACTGACCAAGCGGATGGCGGAGGACTTGACCGAATACCTGGCGGATCACGAGGTACGGGTGCGCTATCTGCACTCGGATATTGATACCGTGGAGCGGGTGGAAATCATCCGCGACCTGCGCCTTGGCAAGTTCGACGTCTTGGTGGGCATCAACCTGCTGCGCGAAGGACTCGACATGCCGGAAGTCTCCCTGGTGGCCATTCTGGATGCGGATAAAGAGGGCTTCCTGCGTTCCACCCGCTCCCTCATCCAGACCATCGGCCGGGCAGCGCGCAACCTCAACGGCAAGGTGATCCTTTACGGGGATACCATCACCAACTCCATGAAGGTTGCGATCGAAGAGACCGAGCGGCGCCGCGCCCTGCAACACGCCCACAACCTGGAACACGGCATCGTGCCGAAGGGGCTCAACAAGGCCATCGGCGATGTGATGGACATGGGGGGCAGCCGCACGGCGGGCAAGGCGGGCAAGGGGAGTCGCAAGGCTGCCGAACCGCAAGGGGAGTACCATGCCCGCTCTGCCAGCGAGATCAGCAAGGAGATCAAGCGGATGGAAGAGCAGATGTTCCAGCATGCGCGTGATCTGGAGTTCGAACAGGCGGCGGCGCTGCGGGATCAGATCCAGCGGCTGCGCGGCGAGCTGATCGAGTCATGAGCACCAGACGCTGGCTCATCTGGCGGCGTTTGCGCCGCCTCTATCAAGGCTTTCGCCACCCAGGCACGCCCTGGTGGGCGAAGGGGCTGGTGATCCTTATTCTGCTCTATGGCATCAGCCCGGTGGACGTTGTCCCCGATGTGGTGCCTCTCCTTGGCTGGCTCGACGACGCTACCTTGTTGCTGCTCCTCTTGTGGGGCTGGGAGAAATGCTTGCCCGGCGAGGTGCTGGCCGCTCTGGACAAGGCCGAGTGAGCAGAAGCCTACGTTCAGGGAGAGGGGAAAAGAAGGGGGGACTGAATGACTCCCTTCATGGGATTCGAAAAAGGGGACCATGGGGAGATTGTGAGCCAGGTCTCATTGGCGTAGACTCCACGCCGTTCACTTCATGGGTACCAAAAAATGGATCTGATCCTCTTTGCCATCGACTTTATTCTGCACGTTGACGTGCATCTGAAAGAGCTGTTCGAGAACTATGGCGTCTGGGTATACGCCATCCTGTTTCTCATCATCTTCTGTGAAACCGGGCTGGTGGTGACTCCCTTCCTGCCGGGGGACTCCCTGTTGTTTGCTGCAGGTGCCCTCACCGTGGGCAGCGTGTTGGACGTGCACACCCTAGCCGCCGTGCTGATCATCGCCGCGGTGCTCGGCAACGTGGTGAACTACACCATAGGCCACTTCTTCGGTGAGCAGCTGTTTCGCAACCCCGATTCCAAAATCTTTCGCCGGGACTATCTGGTCAAGACCCATGCCTTCTATGCCAAGCATGGCGGCAAGACCATCATCATCACCCGCTTCCTGCCCATAGTGCGCACCTTCGCCCCCTTCGTGGCGGGCATGGGGGCCATGACCTATCCCCGCTTCCTGGCGTTCAACCTGGTGGGGGGGCTCTTGTGGGTGCTCTCCTTCGTCTATGCCGGCCACTTCTTTGGCAATCTGCCGGTAGTGCGCCACAACTTTACCCTGCTCATCTTCGGCATCATCGCGGTCTCCTTGTTGCCCATGGTGATCGGCATGGTGAAGGCCAGGAGAAGTGCCAGCAAGGCTACCTCCGAAGGCGCGTGACATCGCCGTGCACGACATGAAAGAAGGGAGCCGATGGCTCCCTTCTTGTTGGTAGGCCGAGTGGCAGGTCGCTGCTGCGCCCTTTGACCCGCTTGTGGCCTGTTACGATGATGCACACCCGCAGGCAGCCACTTCATTGGCAGAACAGGGAGAAGGAGATCCGGCCCTCTGGGCATGGGGTCGTGAGGCGATAAAGAGGAAATAAAAAGGGAGCCATGGGCTCCCTTCTTAGGGTCGAGTGACGAACTAGTTGCAGCAGCGCCCTTTTATCAGGTTGCCAGCAGCCACGATGACGAACACCAGCAGATAGGCGGCAAAGATGACCACGAGCCACTGCGGCATGGAGAAACCGAGGAACTGCCAGCTGATCTCGCTGCAGTCGCCGTCCGGGTAGAACATCCAGGGAACCCACTTATCCAGTGGTGCCCAGGCAGGGAAGTCAACAAATCCCTCGCATACGTTGAAGGGGGAGGGGTTCATCTGGTAATCCACATGCTTGAGCGCCAGTTTCAGGCCCCAGAAGGCGCTGTAACCCCACAGGAGCATGGCACTCCAGCGCAGGTACCAGCGCTCTGGCGCGACCATGCCGAGGAGGCCGGCCGTGAGTACGCCGAGGAGGGCGATACGTTCATAAATGCACATCACGCAAGGGTGCAAACCCAACACGTGCTGGAAGAAGAGGGCGCAGAGTTCCAGCGCGAAAGCGGAGGCTGCCAGCAATCCCCAGGCCAGACGATGACTGGCAATGCGGCGAAGATACTCGATCATATGATTGATCTCTCAGAGAAAAATAGTGGCTGAATTAGAGCAGAGCCCCATCTGAAAAGAAAGGGGTCGAACAGCCCCTTTCATGATCAGTGTGTGGACGGGGTGGGCAGTGGCAGTGCCCCATGATCCAGCAACCACCCTGCCTGATAGAACCATTCGGTTGCAGGACCGAGGAGCAGTTCCACGGAGAAAAAGCCGACAAGCCCCAGCACCAGGGTATAGGGCAGCGCCATCCAGACCATACGGCCATAAGAGAGGCGCAGCAGGGGAGCGAGGGCCGAGGTGAGCATGAACAGGAATGCGGCCTGGCCATTGGGGGTGGCGACCGACGGCAGGTTGGTGCCCGTGTTGATGGCCACGGCCAGCAGATCAAAATGCTCCCGGTTGATGGCGCCGTTGATCAGGGCGGTCTTCACCTCGTTGATGTAGACGGTGCCGACGAAGACGTTGTCACTGACCATGGAGAGCAGACCGTTTGCTAGGTAGAAGAGGGCAAGCTGATCCTCCGGCTTGGCCGCCAGTACCCACTGGATCACCGGCTTGAACAGCTGTTGATCGATGATGACCGCCACCACGCTGAAAAAGACGGTGAGCAGGGCGGTGAATGGCAAAGCCTCCTGGAATGCCTTGCCAAGCGCGTGTTCTTCAGTCACGCCGGTGAACGCCGTCGCGAGCACGATGACCGTCAGGCCGATCAGCCCAACTGCAGCCAGATGGAGGGCAAGACCCGTGATAAGCCAGGTGGCAATCAGCGCCTGGACGATCAGCTTGGCCTTGTCCTGCGGGGTACGTTGTGCGTCTTCGTCGCGCTCGTAGGATTCCATGATGTGACGCACGGGCTCGGGCAAGCGGGCGCCATAACCGAACCAGCGGAATTTTTCGACCAGGATGCAGGTCAGCAGGCCGCAGATGAAGACCGGAATGGTGACTGGTGCCATGCGAATGGCAAATTCACCGAAGTGCCACCCGGCCTGTTCACCGATGATGAGGTTCTGGGGTTCGCCGACCAGGGTGCAGACGCCCCCCAGGGCGGTACCGATGGCGGCGTGCATCATCAGGCTGCGCAGGAAAGCACGAAACTCGTTCAGATGCTGGCGGGAGAGCTCGTCAATCTCTTCGTCATCATGATGCAGATTGCCGGACTCATCCCGGGAGGCCACCTTGTGGTAGATGGCGTAGAAGCCGGTGGCGACGCTGATGACCACGGCGATCACGGTCAGGGCATCAAGGAACGCGGAGAGGAAGGCAGACACCAGGCAGAAGGCGAGAGAAAGCAACGTTTTGGAGTGGATGCGCACCAGCATCTTGGTAAAGACGTAGAGCAGCAACTGCTTCATGAAGTAGATGCCGGCCACCATGAAGACCAGCAGCAGAAGCACTTCGATATTGGCCACCAGCTCATGCTTTATCTGGTTGGCGGAGGTCATGCCGATGAGCACGGCTTCGATGGCCAGGAGTCCGCCCGGTTGCAGCGGATAGCACTTGAGGGCCATGGCCAGGGTGAAAATGAACTCGACAACCAGCAGCCAGCCGGCCAGGAAGGGATCAACGTAGAAAATGACCGGGTTGATCAGCAGGAATAGAACGATGGCAATTTTGTACCATCGCGGAGCATTGCCCAAAAAGTTCTTTGTAAACGCGCGCCCTAGGCTGATTGGCATAATGACGGTTCTCTGTTCTGTTGTTGATATCTGCGTCTATGCAGTCGAGCCCGACCCGAGCCGAACATCCGGATATTCACCTGTATCAGATTGATTGCACATGATTTTAATCAAGGGAGCGATAACTATAAATAAGCTCGCCGAACTTGCCCAGCGAGCAAACGCTTATATCCCCATCATTTGGTGTTGGTTGACTCCCCACTTGTTGCTGTATACATATTTTTAACAAAAAGATCGGGGTAATGTGAGCAGAGGACCGACCTTCTGCTTGCCAGCATGACCGGCTTTGCTATTATTCGGGGGCCTTTTTACGCACTACAACAGAGTCATTACATGGTCATTAAAGCGCAAAGCCCTGCCGGGTTTGCCGAGGAATACATCATCGAGTCCATCTGGAACAATCGCTTTCCTCCTGGATCCATTCTGCCGGCGGAGCGCGAGCTGTCCGAATTGATCGGCGTGACTCGCACTACCTTGCGTGAAGTGTTGCAGCGCCTTGCCCGTGATGGCTGGCTCACCATCCAGCATGGCAAACCGACCAAGGTCAACAATTTCTGGGAAACCTCCGGTCTCAACATTCTGGAGACACTGGCACGTCTCGATCAGGACAAGGTGCCGGATCTGGTGGCACAGCTGCTCTCCGCCCGGACCAACATCTGCACCATCTTCATCCGTGGCGCCATTCGCAACAACCCGGAACAGGCCGCCGAGATCTTGCGGGGTGCCGATGATGTGGAGAACACGGCCGAGGCCTATGCGGACTTCGACTACCGTTTGCATCACCAGCTTTCATTTGCCTCGGGCAACCCCATCTATGCCTTGATTCTCAACGGTTTCAAGGGCTTGTACAGCCGGGTTGGCCGCTACTACTTCTCGGACAAACAGGCGCGGGAAACCGCAGATGCCTACTACAAGACGCTGCGCAAGCTGGCCGAAACCAAGGATCACGAAGCCGTGTTCATGACAGTACGCCAGTACGGCATCGAGTCTGGCAAGCTTTGGACCCGTCTGCGTCAGGACATGCCAAGCAACCTGTGTGACAACTGATTGCCCTGATCCAAGAAAAACGCGCCTGATGGCGCGTTTTTTTATGCCCGGCACTGACGTCAGGTCATGCTCTTGCGGTCCGGACAACGGCCGATGATATCTGCGGATAGCTCGCCATTGTCCTGCTCCAGCACCACATCGAAGCCCCACAGCTGATGCAGATGCTTGAGCACCTCGTGGCGTGACTCGCCAAGGGGGATGCGGTTGTGGGGAACATAGCGCAGGGTCAGGGAGCGATCGCCTTTCACTGCCACGTTGTAGACCTGAATGTTGGGCTCCAGGTTGCTCAGGTTGTATTGAGCGGACAGGGTGCTACGCACCAGTCGGTAGCCCTCTTCATTGTGAATGGCGGACACCTTGAGGTAGTTCTTCAGATCGTCGTCATCGATGGCAAAGAGCTTCATGTCGCGCATCACCTTGGGACTGAGGAACTGGCTGATGAAGCTTTCGTCCTTGAAGTTCTGCATGGCGAAATGCAATGTCTCGACCCAGTTGGTGCCAGCGTAATCGGGGAACCAGTATCTGTCCTCCTCGGTCGGGTGTTCGCAGATGCGACGCAGGTCCGTGAACATGGCAAAGCCAAGGGCGTAGGGGTTGATCCCCGAGTAATACCGGCTGTTGTAGGGGGGCTGATAGACCACGTTGGTGTGGCTGTGCAGTACCTCCAGCATGAAGCGATCGCTGATTTTTCCCTCGTCATAGAGGTGGTTGAGAATGGTGTAGTGCCAGAAGGTGGCCCAGCCCTCGTTCATCACCTGCGTCTGCTTCTGCGGGTAGAAGTACTGACTGATCTTGCGCACGATACGCACCACCTCGCGCTGCCAGGGCTCGAGCAGGGGGGCATTCTTTTCGATGAAATAGAGGATGTTCTCCTGAGGCTCGGCAGGATAGCGCCTGTCTTCCACCCCGGCAATCTTGTGCTGCTTGGGCAGGGTACGCCACAGCTCATTGACCTGGGTTTGCAGATAATCTTCCCGCGCCTTCTGGCGCCGTTTCTCCTCGGCCAGAGAAATCTTCTGGGGCCGCTTGTAACGATCCACCCCGAAGTTCATCAGGGCATGGCAGGAGTCAAGCAGTTTCTCCACCGCATCGATGCCGTGTTTTTCCTCGCACTCGGTGATGTAGTTCTTGGCAAACAACAGGTAGTCGATGATGGAGGAGGCATCGGTCCAGGCCTTGAACAGATAGTTGTTCTTGAAGAAGGAGTTGTGACCATAGCAGGCGTGGGCCATGACCAGCGCCTGCATCGGCATGGTGTTCTCTTCCATCAGATAGGCGATGCAGGGGTCCGAGTTGATGACGATCTCGTAGGCCAGTCCCATTTGGCCGCGCTTGTAGTTGCGCTCGGTGTGGATAAAGCGCTTGCCGAATGACCAGTGTTGATAACCCAGGGTGAGAGCGTGAACAAATTGTTAAATTGAGGTCAATTTAGCCAACCCAGCATCCAGTACCTTTTCCAGATAGG
>NZ_JAPDBZ010000121.1:0-12589 GCF_027705505.1 Aeromonas sp. QDB56 | reverse complement strand
GGCATATGGATTTAGGGACTCAGAATACTTTTTTCTGAAAATCAAGGCGGCCTTCCCCGGAAAGCCGCGATGAACCTCTTTTTACAGCATGAGTATGGAAGAGGCGGAGCTGGCCAAGCTCCAGGGCTCCTTGCCTGCGGATTATGAGGTGGATGTCCTGTTGCCTCACCTCAGCACTCTGGTGTTGCAGATACGGCGCAACGTGCAGCTGTTTTGCAGCTCTTCGGGGAACAAGGAGCTCTCCAGGCTGGTGCTGACCGGAGGGGGGAGCCTGCTGCCGGGGCTGGCCGGACAAATCGGCAGCGAGCTCAACTGCGAGGTGCTGCATCCCGATCCCTTTGCACTCTTTGGCAAGCCGCAGGGAGAGGGGGGGGCTGACTCATGGAGCCAAGTACATGACGGCGCTCGGGCTGGCACTGAGGAGCTTCACACCATGTCAAATATAAACCTTCTGCCCTGGCGGCAGGCTCGGGCGCAGCGTCAGAAGAAACAATTCGGTATCCTGTTCGGTCTGTTCCTGGCGGGGACGGCAGCCATCGCCTTTGCCGCAGACTGGCTGGTGCAGCAGCAGATCGGTTACCAGCAGCAGCGCAATCAGCGGTTGCAGCAAGAGATGGCAACCCTGGACACCCAGCTTGGGGAGATCAGGCTTCTCAAGGAACGGCGCGAGGAGTTGATTGACCGCATGCAACTCATCGAGCAGTTGCAGATGCGCCGCAACATCCCTGTGCGTCTGTTCAATCAGCTGCCGGTGCTGGTCCCCAATGGGGTATATCTTGATAGCCTTGCCTTGCAAAACAACAAGATAGATGTGAAGGGAAAGACCGAAGCCTATGGCAGGGTTGCCAGCATGATGCGCCGAATCGACGGTTCCGGCTGGCTGACACAATCCCAGCTCAGCACCATTTTCACGGCCGAGGTGGCCCCCATCGCCCTGAGCCAGTTCTCCATGATGTTCCAGATTGCCACGGCGCTACCCAACGTGGCTAAGGGGCAAAAATGAACCTGCAACAACTCAACGACCTGGATCTCAATGACATTGCCCGCTGGCCGCCGATCGCCAAGGGCATCTTTGTCTTCTTCTGCTGTGCTCTGCTTGGCGGGGCACTCTATTACTACGTGATTGCCAATTCCCTGGCGGCTCTGGGTCGTGAAGCCGCAAAAGAGACCGAGCTCAAGGGACAATTCGAGAGCAAGGCCATGCTGGCCGCGAACCTGGAAGCATACAGAAAGCAGATGGTCCAACTGGAACATCTGGTCGACACTCAGCTCAAACAGCTGCCCAACACCCACGAAGTCGCCGGTTTGCTGGATGACATCAGCTTCATTGCCACCGACAACGGTTTGACATTGAACAGGATCAACTGGGAGCCAGAGGTGAAACACGAGTTCTCCACCGAGCTGCCCATGCGCATCGAGGTCGTGGGCACCTATCACGAACTTGGCAAGTTCACGGCGGACATGGCTGCTTTGCCCCGCATCGTGATCCTGGATTCTTTCCAGCTCAGCCAGGGGAAGGGGGGTGAGCTGATCGGTATGTCCATGCAGGCCAAGACCTACAAGTACAACGGCAAAACCGTGGAGAAAAAGCCATGAGCATGAGAGCGGGCGTACTTCTCTTGTCGGCGCTGCTGTTGACGGCCTGTGGGGGACAGGAGGACATGGATGAGTATGTCAAACAGACCAAGGCCAGAAAGCCGGTACCGATCGAATCTTTGCCGGAGATAAAGCCCTTCTCTCCCATGGTCTATCAACGCAGCGATCAGCGTAGTCCGTTCATTGCACCCCAGCCGGAAACCAGTTCCAGGCTGGATGCCAAGGCCAAGCCGGACTGTGCCCAGATAGTGGCCAATCGGGAAAAGGAGGTGCTGGAACGCTACTCGCTTGCCAGCCTGAGCATGAAAGGCTCCATCGGCAAGCAGGGGCAGTTGTGGGCATTGATCAAAACCCCGGACGGGCAAGCCGTGCGCGTCGGGCTCAACCAGCACATGGGGCTGGATCAGGGCAGGGTCATCAAGATAACGAACACGCATGTTGACTTGATGGAGACGGTACCGGATGGCAAAGGATGCTGGGTCACCCGAGAAACCCAGCTGGCCATGGCCAATCTCGACGCAAAACTATGATCAGGGATGAGCAGAGATGAGAACAACAATAAGAAGGATGACCGGTGTGGCGCTGCTGTGGCTGGGCGGATGCACTCAGGTGTGGGCAGTACCCGCGTTGCAGGAGGTCAAGGTGAATCCCCTGCTGGCCGATCAACTCCTGCTGGAGCTCAGCTTCAGCGAACCGGTCAGCGGTTTTACGGACAGGTTGACCTATGAACCCAATCAGCTTCTGCTGCACGTACCCGGGGCCATCGGTGCCCTGACGGTCAATCCCCTGCCCATCAAGCAGCAAGGGGTGAACAACCTCCTGGTGGAGGGGAAGGGGCAGGGGCTCGACATCAAGATCGCCCTCGATCAGCTCACCCCCTATCAGGTCCATCAGCAGGGCAATAAATTGCTGGTGGCGCTGGGAGACAAGGCAGGGCAGCCGGTCGCTTCCTCGGCGGCGCCTGTTGCAGCCAGCCAGTCTGCGCTCGTCAGAAGCCAGCCGGTGACCCAGTCTGCGCTGATTGACACCCAGCGGGTTGCCCAGAACCAGTCCCAGTATCAGGCTCAGCCGGCCGTGGCTGCCACGCCTACTGTGGCTCCTTCGCCCGTTGCCCCCAGCAAGCCGGTGTTGTCCGTGTCTCAGGCAAACATGGGTGGCGCCTACTTCAACTCGGTCAAGGGCGTGGATTTTCGTCGTGGAAAGGAAGGTCAGGGGGAGTTCCTCGTGACGCTGGACAACAGTTCGGCGGCGGTGGATGTCAGCAGCCGTGGTCAGAAAGTGCTGGCCAAGTTCCACGGTACCCGGGTGCCTGATGATCAGCTCAACCTCATCAATGTGCAGGACTTTGCTACCCCGGTCTCCCAGGTGGAGGTGTTCCGCCAGGGCAATGACACCCTGTTCGAGCTCTCAGTGAACGGCCAGTTTGACTACCGTTACGATCAGGCCGACAAGATGTTCATCATCGAGGTGAAAAAACGGGTTGCCACCACGGCGGCGAAGCAGTACCAAGGCAAGCCCATCTCATTGAACTTCCAGGATATTCCTGTTCGTACCGTGTTGCAGATCATCGCCGATTTCAACAATCTGAATCTGGTGACCACGGACTCGGTCTCCGGCAACATCACGCTGCGTCTCGATGGCGTGCCCTGGGAGCAGGCGCTGGACATCATCCTCAAGGTCAGAGGGCTGGACAAACGGCTGGACAACAACATCCTGCTGGTGGCACCGGCGGACGAGATTGCCGCTCGCGAGAAACAGCAGATGGAGAGCCGCAACCAGGTGGCGGATCTCGCTCCCCTCTACACCGAGTATCTGCAGATCAACTATGCCAAGGCATCGGAAGTGGCGGCCCTGCTCTCCTCCGAGAGCACCAAGCTGCTCTCCCCCAGAGGGGCGGTCAGCGTGGATGAACGTACCAATGTGCTTGTGGTCAAGGACACGGCGGATGTCATCAGCAACGTCAAGCGGATGCTGGATATCCTCGATATCCCGGTCAAGCAGGTGGTGATCGAGGCGCGCATGGTGACCATTGATGATGGTTTCGATGAGGCACTGGGGGTGCGCTGGGGTGTGACCAAGACAGACGGTCATGGCAACGGCACCTCGGGCACCATAGAGGGTAATGATGGCGCCGGAAACAATGATGGCAGTTCCACCATCACTCGCCCCAACGTAGAAGACAGACTCAACGTTAACCTGCCGGTGACCAACGCGGCCGGCACGCTGGCGTTCCAGGTCGCCCGTCTTGCCAATGGTACTCTGCTGGATCTTGAACTCTCGGCTCTGGAAAAGGAGAGCAAGGCCGAGATCATCGCCAGTCCGCGTGTCACCACGGCCAACCAGAAGCCGGCCCTGATCGAGCAGGGGACCGAGATCCCCTATGTGGAGTCCTCTTCCAGCGGGGCGACCTCGGTCACCTTTAAGAAGGCGGTACTGAGCCTCAAGGTCACGCCGCAGATCACCCCGGACAACAGGGTGATCCTGGACTTGACCGTGACTCAGGATACCAAGGGTGAAACCGTGCCGACCGGAACCGGGGATGCGGTGTCCATCAACGCCCAGTCCATCACCACCCAGGTGTTGGTCAACAACGGTGAAACTCTGGTGCTTGGCGGCATCTATCAACAGACCATCAAGAGTGATGTCAGTAAGGTGCCGCTGCTGGGGGATATCCCCGGGTTGGGCTATCTGTTCAAGAAAACCACCAGTGAAAACAAGAAGCGTGAACTGCTGATCTTCGTGACCCCGAGGATAGTGACCGACGCCCTCTGAAAACTTTACTTGTGAGAGTAAAACACATATAACCTTACGCCCCGATGAGGCTGGGGCGTAAGGGCTGCGGTTGCCAGTCCTGGTTTCTACTGAGATAATCCCCCTCCTGATCCATCGCAAGATAAGGTTCATAGGTACCCCGGTCGAGTGTTTACCGGGGCCATACAGTTTGTAATTACTAACGAAAAGACATGGCTGAGAAACGCAATATTTTCCTGATAGGTCCCATGGGTGCGGGCAAGAGCACCATAGGTAGACATCTGGCAGAACAACTGCACATGGAGTTTTTCGACTCAGATCATGAGATTGAGCGCCGCAGTGGTGCCGATATCGGCTGGGTGTTCGATGTTGAAGGCGAAGAAGGTTTCCGGATCCGCGAAGAGAAGGTGATCGGTGAGCTCGCCGAACAGCAGGGTATCGTGCTGGCAACGGGTGGCGGTGCCATCAAGAGCCGTGAAACCCGCAACAAACTCTCCGCACGCGGCATCGTGGTCTACCTCGAAACCACCATTGAAAAGCAATTGGCGCGAACCCAGAGAGACAAGCGTCGTCCCTTGCTGCAAACCGAAGAGCCGCCCCGTGAAGTGCTTGAGCGTCTTGCGCAAGAGCGCAACGCCCTGTACGAAGAGGTTGCCGATTTTGTCATCCAGACGGATGACCAGAGTGCCAAAGTTGTCGCTAATCAAATCGTCAAGTTGATTGGTATGTAATTCATTAGAGGACGTCCATGGAAAGGTTGAAGGTCGAACTGGGTGAACGCAGCTACCCGATAGAGATAGCTGCCGGTCTGCTGCAACGCCCCGATGTACTGGCGCAGACGATCAAGGGCAAGCGGGTCATGATTGTGACCAATACCGTGGTCGCGCCCCTGTATCTTGAACAGATCATTCAGTTGCTGTCCGGTTTTCAGGTGGAACACCTGATCCTGCCCGATGGCGAGGCCTACAAAACCCTGGCGACTTTCGAGCGGATCATGTCTGCTCTGCTGGAAACCAGCCATGGTCGTGATACCACTCTGATCGCTCTGGGGGGCGGTGTGATAGGTGATGTTGTCGGCTTTGCTGCGGCAAGCTACCAACGAGGCATTCCGTTTATTCAGGTGCCTACCACGCTGCTCTCCCAGGTTGACTCTTCCGTCGGCGGCAAGACCGCCGTCAACCATCCCCTCGGCAAGAACATGGTGGGTGCCTTCTATCAGCCCAAGCATGTGATCATCGATACCGACTGCCTCAAGACCCTGCCTGCCCGGGAATTTGCCGCCGGCATGGCCGAGGTGATCAAATACGGCATCATCTGGGATGCCTCCTTCTTCTCCTGGCTCGAAACCAACATGACCCGCCTGCAGTGCCTTGACGGTGATGCACTCTCCTATGCCATTCGTCGCTGCTGCGAGATCAAGGCCGATGTGGTCGGTCAGGACGAGACCGAGCACGGTGTGCGCGCCTTGCTGAACCTGGGACATACCTTCGGCCATGCCATCGAGGCGGAGAAGGGTTATGGCAACTGGCTGCACGGTGAAGCCGTGGCGGCGGGAACCATGCTGGCGGCCGAGACGGCCCTGGCTCGTGGCGACATGACGGCGCAAGAGGTGGCACGAGTCCGCGATCTGCTGTTGGCCGCCGATTTGCCGGTCAAGGCACCGTCCGATATGGATTTTGCCGCCTTCATTCGCCATATGCGCCGTGACAAGAAGGTGCTGGAAGGCAAACTGAGGCTGGTGCTGCCGATCGGGATCGGACAGGCCCAGGTCGTGGCCGATGTGACAGACGAGCAATTGATGGCGGTGATCGAGTCTGGTCGTGACCACTAATAAATTGCTCAAGCTGCCTTCTCAGCGGCAGTTGGTTGACCGGCTGCTGCACCTGATCGAGTTCAACCACCCCTTCGTTTTTCTCTCCGGCAAGCCAGGCAGTGGCCGTGGCACACTGTGCGAGTCGCTGCTTGCCCAACTGCCCGATGCGGTGCGGGTGGCCAGCCTCATCGGCAGCCCGTCCATGAAGATGGCGGATGTGCGCCAGCTGCTGTTGCAGCAGGTGGTGGCACGTCCCCTGTTCAACGCGCAGGATGCCGTGGCGGACAGCTTCTTTCGCATGGTGGGTGACAAGCCTGCCAGACTGCTGCTCATCATCGAACGTGCCGATACCTTGCCTGCCGAGCTGGTGGGGGAGTTGTGGGCGCTCTGTCGTCACAATGATACCCTGGCATCTCCTCATAAACTGGCCATCCTGCTCTCGGGTGATGACGCCTGGTGTCGCAACCAGAAGGCGCTCCTCAAGGGACGAGCCATGCCAGCCCTCGAGCTGGAAGTCGCGCCACTGAGCGCTCCTGAGCAACGTATCTTCTTGTATGAGAAGGCCAAAGAGCTCAAGATCCCGACAGCCCTCTTGCCCAAGCCGAAAGTGGAAGAGATCCTGAATGGGGCGGGCGGACATCCGTCAGCCATCATGCAGTTACTGGAGGATACCATGACCGACAGAAGGCCCAAGAAACGTCAGGCCGAGTTGCCCGTCAAGAAGATAGCGATCGTGCTTGCCCTGGTGGCGGGCGGGTTGCTGGCCCTGAGCTATCTGCCCCTGTTCGACAGTGCAGGCCAGGACCCCGCCCAGGCACCGTCCCAGGGGATGGCGTTGCCCGATCCCGTCTCAAGCGATCCTGTGAACGTGGGTGCGGCGAGCGGGGCCTTGGGTACTCAGGCGAGCAGTGGCGCCGCTGCCATCCCGTCAGGGAATCAGGTTGCCCGCGATTGGCAGTCCGATGCCAAGCCCTTGCCCAAGAAGGTCGAGAGCGAGACGGTCACCACGGAGTCAACCAACTATGAGGGGCGCCGGGTCGTCATCTCCGACGAAGTGGTCGAGAAATTGATGAACCAGCCGAATGTCAGCGGCGCCTTGCCCACGGCCGTGGTGGATGAGCTGGTGGGGAGCGGTTCCCGTGCGGTCCCGACCGGAACGACGGCCCAGGTCAAGAATCCGGCCCCGAGCAGTGTCCCGGCCCGGACAGAGGCTCAACCGGCCAGTGGCGCGCAGACAGCGCCGGTCGCGGCCCCAGCGGCCAAGGTGGCGTTGACGCCGGTGGCGACTCTCAACAAGAAGCCGAAGAATCACTACAGCATCCAGTTGATGGGGGCGAGCAACACCAAGGCGGTAGACAGCTTTGTGGCCGAGCATGGCTTGGCGGGCAAGGTGTGGGTCTACAAGACCCGTTTCCGTGGCAGTCCCTGGTATGTAGTGGTGCAGGGAGACTACGCCAGCAGTGCCCAGGCCAAGGCGGCCATTCGCAAGCTGTCACCTGCCTTGCTCAAGGGACAACCCTGGCCCAAGTCATTCGCCCAGATACAAAAAGAATTGAAGCAATAGCCAGCCACCCGAAGAAGGGGGTAGAATCACCCCCCTTTTTTGGGCATAGCCTTGTCAACACCGGACTTCCATGAAAAAAACACGCGCGTTTTTAAAATGGGCCGGGGGAAAATACTCCCTGGTCGAAGAGATCGCCGAGCGTTTGCCGGCCGGGCGTGTGTTGCTGGAGCCCTTCGTCGGGGCGGGATCCGTGTTTCTCAACACGGATTACGACGCTTATGTGCTCAACGACATCAATCCGGATCTCATTGGCCTCTACAACCACCTCAAGCAGCAGCCGGACAGCTTCATCAGCGAGGCCCGCAAGCTGTTCGTGGCCGAGCACAACCACAAGACCGCCTATTATCGGCTCCGTACCCAGTTCAACCAGACCGCGGCCGGGTTTGAACGGGCTCAGTTGTTCCTGTTTTTGAATCGCCATGGTTTCAACGGCTTGTGCCGTTACAACAAGAAGGGGGGGTTCAACGTTCCCTTCGGTTCCTACAAGAAACCCTACTTCCCGGAGAAAGAGCTGTGGGCCTTTGCCGAGAAGGCGCAGAAGGCGACGTTCATCTGCGAAAGCTATGCCGACGCCATGGCCCGTGCAGAGGAAGACTGGGTGATCTACTGCGATCCGCCCTATGCCCCCCTCTCCACCACGGCGAGTTTCACCACCTATTCGGCAGGCGGTTTCACCCTGGACGATCAGGCGCTGCTGGCCAGGCTGGCTCGCCACACCGCCGCCCATAAAGGGGTGCCCGTGCTCATCAGCAACCATGACATCGAGTTGACCCGCGAGCTCTATCGTGGCGCCCGGCTCGACGAGATCCTGGTCAAGCGTACCATCAGCCGCAACGGCGGTGGTCGCAACAAGGTGGCCGAGCTGCTGGCGCTCTACCCGCCCGGCATCGAGCCCGAACAGGGCTATTATCCCGGCGAGGCGGAGCTGGTTGCCGTCGGCTGAGTGAACAACGGTCCCTGAGGGGGCCGTTGTCATTTCTGATGCTGCCGCTGGTATTCCGTGAGCCGCGCCTGGCATCGTTTGCCGGCGATGGTGCCGGAGCGGCGTGTTCTGTAGATGCGGGTCGTTTTCATCGCCCTTTTGCGATAAAATTGCGCCGTTTTTTCTGCCACGCTGCCAATGGATGACGCTGATGAAAGACTTTCTGATTGCCCCCTCTATCCTCTCCGCCGACTTTGCCCGTCTGGGTGAGGATGTGGCCAAGGTGCTGGCCGCCGGGGCCGACGTGGTCCATTTCGATGTGATGGACAACCATTATGTCCCCAACCTGACCATAGGCCCCATGGTCTGTCAGGCGCTGCGCGATTACGGCATCGAAGCGCTCATCGACGTGCACCTGATGGTCAAGCCGGTGGATCGCATCGTGCCTGATTTTGCCAAGGCCGGTGCCAGCCTGATCACCTTCCACCCGGAAGCCTCCGATCACGTGGATCGCACCCTGGGCCTCATCAAGGAGCAGGGTTGCCAGGCCGGTCTGGTGCTGAACCCCGCGACCCCGCTCAGCTGCCTGGAGTACGTGATGGACAAGCTGGACGTGATCCTGCTGATGTCGGTCAACCCGGGTTTTGGCGGTCAGAGCTTCATCCCCGGCACCCTCGACAAGCTGCGCCAGGTGCGTCGCCTGATCGACGAGAGCGGCCGCGACATTCGCCTGGAAATCGATGGCGGGGTCAAGGTCGACAACATTCGCGAGATTGCCGAGGCGGGTGCCGACATGTTCGTGGCGGGCTCTGCCATCTTCGGCAAGCCGGATTACAAGGCGGTGATCGACCAGATGCGCGCGGAGCTTGCCCATGTCCGTCGCTGATCGCCCCTTTGACCTGGTGCTGTTCGATCTGGATGGCACCCTGATTGACAGCGCCCCGCAACTGGCGCTGGCGGTCAACCGTACCCTGGCGGAGCTGGGGTTGGCCGAGGCCGACGAGTCCGTGGTGCGTACCTGGGTCGGCAACGGCGCCGACAAGCTGATCCAGCGGGCTCTCGATTACCGCGACGCCCCGGAGCAGTTTGCCAAGGCCCGCCCCCTGTTCGACCGTCACTATCAGGCCTGTCTGCTGGAAGGCCTGGCCATGTATGACGGAGTGGCCCGTAGCCTGCGCCGTCTGCAGGGGCTGGGTTACCAGCAGGCCGTGGTGACCAACAAACCGAGTCACTTCGTGCAGCCCATTCTGGAGGCCCTCGGCATCAGCGACTGTTTCGCACTCTGGCTCGGGGGCAACTGCGTACCCGTCAAGAAACCGAGCCCGGAGCCGCTGTTGCACGCCTGCCACGAGCTGGGTGTCAGCCCGTCCCGCACCCTGATGGTGGGGGATTCCGAAAATGACGTGCTGGCCGCCCAGGCCGCCGGCATGAAGGTGGTGGGGCTCACCTATGGCTACAACTATGGCAGCCCTATCGCAGACTCTCGCCCCGACTGGGTTTGCGAGCAGTTTGCCGAACTCGACGCCCTGCTGGTCTGATCCAGACCGGGCTGGCGGATAACAAGGATTACTACTCTGATGACTAAACCAATCGTATTGAGCGGTGCTCAACCCTCGGGCCAGCTGACCATCGGCAACTACATGGGGGCCCTGCGTCAGTGGGTCAGCATGCAGGATGACTTCGACTGCCTCTATTGCATCGTCGATCTGCACGCCATCACCACCCGGCAGGATCCGGCCGCCTTGCGCAAGGCGTGCCTCGACGCAGCCGCCCTCTATCTGGCGGTGGGCATTGACCCGGCCAAGAGCACCGTCTTCATCCAGTCCCACGTGCCCCAGCACGCCGAGCTCGGCTGGATCCTGAACTGCTACACCCAGATGGGCGAGCTGTCGCGCATGACCCAGTTCAAGGACAAGTCCGCTCGTTTCGAGAACAACGTCAACGTCGGCCTGTTCGGTTATCCGGTGCTGATGGCGGCCGACATTCTGCTTTATCAGGCCAATCAGGTGCCGGTTGGTAATGACCAGAAGCAGCATCTGGAGCTGACCCGCGACATCTGCACCCGCTTCAACAACCTCTATGGCGAAGTCTTCACCCTGCCGGAACCCTTCATTCCGACCGAAGGGGCCCGGGTGATGAGCCTGCAGGACCCGACCAAGAAGATGTCCAAGTCCGACGACAACGAGGCCAACTTCATCGGCTTGCTGGAAGATCCCAAGCAGATCGTCAAGAAGATCAAGCGGGCGATGACCGACTCCGACGAGCCGGCCGTGGTGCGTTTTGATCCCGAAAACAAGCCGGGGGTCTCCAATCTGCTGACCCTGATGTCCGGTGTGACCGGCCGCTCCATCCCGGAGCTGGAGCAGCACTTCGAAGGCAAGATGTACGGCCACCTCAAGAGTGAAACGGCCGATGCCGTGGTCGCCTTGCTTGAACCCATCCAGGCGCGCTTCCGCGAGCTGCGTCAGGATGAGGCCCATCTGCAGGCCATTTTGGCGGCTGGCGCACAAAAGGCGCGTGAAAGGGCTGAAAAAACCCTGATCAGCGTATATGATGTCGTCGGCTTCGTTCCTCGAGCCTGACATACTGGGAAGGTGTAGTAGAAGAGAGCTGGGTGGATGCCTGGCTTTCTTTGTTTTACACCTTCCGGTTTGTCGCAACCTCCCCCAATGTCAAACACGGGCTTTGCCCCAAGAGAAAGCATGTCTGTCGAATCACAAACCCTGAGTGAAGAGTTGGGTGACAAGGGTCACTGGCTGCGCAAGTTTCGCAAGGCCAAGAGCCTCAATACCTTGCAGTTGATGGTCTCCAACGCCATCGACAAGCACCACAAGACCCCGGCCATCGCGGCTGCCATCTATCTGGCCGAGTGCCAGCGGGAACGGGAACTGGAACAGGGCCGCTATCTGGACCGCTGAGGTCCGTTGTCAGCCCTTGCCAAGGTGACTCCTTCCCATCTGCCTGTCACGACCTGTGCCCTTTTCCCGGTCGCCTCCCGTCTCTTTTACCTTGCCATCCTGACATGGAGCGGCTGATGCTGCCCGATCGGGGACAGGCCCACCGCCGGGTGGGGTCGACAGGCCCGGATCGCCATTGAAGAGCGGACAGACTGCACAGCAGGTGAGGTGATCGCCGGTTTATTAACGCAATGAGACATGCCAGAATGCGCGGCGTTTGTCTGCCCGCGCTCGCAACGGGCTGTCCGATCACCGTCTCTGTCTTATTCCCAGGGTGTTTGCATGCTGCTACTCATCGACAACTACGACTCTTTTACCTGGAACCTGGTGCAATACTTCGGCGCTCTGGGGCAAGAGGTGGTGGTCAGGCGCAACGATGAGCTGAGCCTGGAGGAGATAGCCCGGCTTGCCCCCCGCCATCTGGTGATCTCTCCCGGCCCCTGCACGCCAAACGAGGCGGGCATCTCTTTGGCCGCCATCTCCCGTTTTGCCGGCGAGATCCCCATCCTCGGCGTCTGTCTCGGCCATCAGTCGCTGGCACAGGCCTTTGGTGCCCGGGTGGTGCGTGCCCGTCAGGTGATGCACGGCAAGACATCTCTCATCCGTCACAAAGGGGAGGGGGTGTTCAAGGGGCTCAACAACCCGCTGCGGGTGACCCGCTATCATTCTCTGGTGGTGGAGGCGACGTCGCTGCCCGACTGTTTCGAGGTCACCGCCTGGAGCGAACATGCCGACGGCAGCCTGGACGAGATCATGGGGCTGCGGCATAAAACGCTGGCGCTGGAGGGAGTGCAGTTCCATCCGGAGAGTATTCTGAGCGAACAGGGGCACCAGTTGCTGGCCAACTTTTTGGCCGTTTCCTGAAAAAATTGCGATGTCTGTCTCAAAACCGTCATGAGGCAAAAAAAATTTGGTTCATCGCGGCTTTCCGGGGAAGGCCGCCTTGATTTTCAGAAAAAAGTATTCTGAGTCCCTAAATCCATATG
>NZ_JAPDBZ010000120.1:0-12751 GCF_027705505.1 Aeromonas sp. QDB56 | reverse complement strand
AAGCAGCGAAAATCGATACAGAACAGGACCTTAGAAGGAATTTCAAATGAAGTGTTTTCTTAAGGTCCTGTATATGAATCAGTTCAAGGGAGGGTGCGAATAAGCACCCTCCACAACGAAACTGAAAAAATTAGTTTATTAAATTCAAATGCTTACAAAGGCGCATTTTTATGTTTGGTGACTTATTCGCACCTTCCCAAGGCACATGGTTAATTGAAATCAAAGGGTGCTCCGATTGGAGCATCCTTTTTATTACCTGACGAGGAGGTGTGAATTGAAAACGCTTTCAATTTCTCCCTAGTCGGCGGTTATTTTCACGTATTTTCAGTCACAGGCAATCATTGAAAACCTATTCATGAAACTATCTTTTTTGTTTTCATGTATCACTATGATTTAAAACGAAATTTATATTTCATTCAGACTGGCTTAAGGAAAGGGTTTTCATGGTGAAACTGTCATTTTTATGCGTTAAAGTGTGACTCACGTTAACTTTTAAACCCTTGGCTTTAGCTAGTATGCCCCCGCCGGAGCATATTCTGAGATAACAACAGCGCCGGTCCCCCGATGGGATGACATTTTTTATTTGTAACGAAGGAAAATGGTTTATGGCTACCAAGAAGAAGACAGACCAGGATCTCCAACTGGATAAAGATCAGCTCAAGGCGAGTATCGTGCGTCACCTGCGTTCTACCTTGGGTACAAGCGAACAGAAAGCCTCTCCGGATGCCTGGTGGAAAGCGACCGCTGCCGCCGTCAATGAACAGGTGTACGAGCGCCTGACCCGTACTCAGCAGGCTCACTTCAAGAAAGATACTCGTGCGATTCACTATCTCTCTGCTGAATTTTTGATGGGGCGTTTGACCTCCAACAACCTGCACAACCTCTCCCTCTACAAAGTCTGTGAAGAGGCGCTGGGTGAACTCGGTCTGGAACTGACCGATCTTTGCGAACAAGAGCCTGACATGGCCCTTGGCAACGGTGGCCTGGGTCGTCTGGCTGCCTGCTTCATCGATTCCCTGGCCACTCTGAACTACCCGGCGGTGGGCTATGGCATTCACTACGAGCACGGCCTGTTCCGTCAGGAAATTCAGGATGGTCGCCAGATCGAGCGTCCGGACTCCTGGCGCGAATATGGCAACCCCTGGGAGATCTGCCGCCCGGAATCGGTGCAGGAGATCCCGCTCTACGGCTACGTGGAGACCGTCTTTGGTGACAAGGGTGGCCTGAAGAAGGTGTGGCATGCCGGTCGCAAGATCAAAGGGGTGCCCTGGGACATTCCGGTGGTCGGCTTCGGTGGTCACACCGTCAACATCCTGCGTCTGTGGGAATCCCGCGCCTCCGAGTTCTTCGACTGGGACGTGTTCAACGCCGGTGGTTATATCGACTCCCAGGCCGAGAAGGCCCAGGCCGAGACCATCTCCAAGGTGCTCTACCCGAACGATGAGACCGACGCAGGCAAGGAGCTGCGCCTGATCCAGCAGTACTTCTTCTGCGCCTGCTCCATCAAGGACATCATGCGTCGCTACAAGCGGGTGCATGGCAGTGACTTCAGCAACTTTGCCGCGCAAATCGCCATCCAGCTCAACGATACCCACCCCACCGTGGCCATCCCCGAGCTGATGCGCGTGCTGGTGGACGAAGAGGGGCTGAACTGGGATACCGCCTGGGGCATCTGCTATCAGGTCTTCTCCTACACCAACCACACCCTGCTGCCGGAAGCGCTGGAGAAGTGGTCCGTCAGCCTGTTCGAGAAGGTACTGCCCCGTCACCTCGAGATCATTTATGAAATCAACGCCCGCTTCCTGAACGAGCTGGTGGAGCCCAAGTGGCCGGGCAACGATGCCATCAAGGCCAAGCTCTCCATCATCGAAGAGGGTGACGTGCGCAAGGTGCGCATGGGCAACCTGTGCGTCATCGGTTCCTCCAAGGTGAACGGCGTGGCCGAGATCCACTCCAAGCTGGTGAAGGAAGATCTCTTCCCCGAGTATTCCGAGCTGTGGCCCGAGAAGATGTGCAACGTCACCAACGGCGTGACTCCCCGTCGCTGGCTGCTGGCCTGCAACCCGGAACTGGCCGAACTCTACAACGAGGTGGTGGGCAAGGAGTGGCCGCTGCAACTGGACAAGCTGCGTAGCGTGGTGAAGTTTGCCGACGACAAGGCGTTCCAGCAGCAGTTCATGACCATCAAGCGCCACAACAAGGAAAAGCTGGTCAAGGTCATCAAGGCGGAAACCGGTATCGACGTGAGCGCGGAGGCGATCTTCGACGTCCAGATCAAGCGTCTGCACGAGTACAAGCGTCAACAGCTGAACCTCATCCACATCATGGCGCTCTACCGTCGCCTGCTGGCGAACCCGGACTATGACATGCATCCGCGGGTGTTCATCTTCGGCTCCAAGGCGGCGCCCGGCTACAAGCTGGCCAAGGACATCATCTACGCCATCAACAAGCTGGCGGAGCGGGTCAACAACGACGCCCGTATCCAGGGCAAGCTGAAAGTGGTGTTCATGCCGAACTACCGCGTGAGCCTCGCCGAGAAGCTGATCCCGGCGGCGGATGTCTCTGAGCAGATCTCCACCGCAGGTTACGAAGCATCCGGTACCGGCAACATGAAGATGGCGCTGAACGGTGCCATCACCATCGGGACGCTGGATGGAGCCAACATCGAGATCGCCGAAGAGGCGGGGGCCGAGAACTGCGCCATCTTCGGTCTGAACGTGGACGAGGTGAAGTCCCTGAAGGCGCGCGGCTACAACCCGTATGACTTCTACTACGCCAACTCCGAACTGAAAGCCGTGCTGGACTGGTTTGATACCGACTATTTCACGCCGGGTCGCCCGGGGGAGCTCTCCTCCATCAAGCGCTCCCTGCTGGAAGGGGGAGACCCTTACCTGACCCTGGCGGATTTCGAGTCCTACTCCGAGGCGCACAAGCTGATCGACACCTGGTACCGGGATCCGGCCCTGTGGGCGAAGAAAGCCATCATCAACTCGGCCACCATGGGCAAGTTCAACTCCGACCGCTCCATCCAGGATTACGTAGACCGGATCTGGAAACTGACGAGCTGCAGCGTCGGCTGATGTCTGCTCCAGTGAAAAACCCCGCGATGCGGGGTTTTTTTTCATCTGTCGGGTTGAGAGAGGCTCAGGGCCTGTCGACCACCCGGGTGTCCGCCGGCACCCGTTTCTTGCCGGTGATCATCGCCCTGACGAGATCGCCCCGTACCAGACGATCCAGGGCGATGACGGCCAGTACATGGACGAAGATGGCCACCTGCAGCCCCTTGGCAAAGAACTCGTGGATCTCTTCCATGCGATGGGTGCCGGAGAGAGGCCCGTATTCGGTCATGATCCCGCTGGCGGCGGTGCCGACAAGGCAGGTCAACAGCAGCAGTATCATCAAGGACCCCAAAGGATTGTGACCGGCGTAGTAGGGGTGGCGCCCCTTGATCGTCTCCTTGAGATAGGTGATGACGCCGGCCGGTGTCGGCAGCCACTGGGCGAAGCGGGCATGATAGGAGCCGATGAATCCCCATACGATGCGCAGTGCCAGCAGTCCGGCCAGCGCATATCCCGCATAGCGGTGGTTGCGCGCCCCCTCTTCAAGGATGAAGAGATTCAGCACGCACAACAGCACAGTGGCCCAGTGAAATCCCCTGACCACCGGATCCCATACCTTGATTTCACGGTTGTTCTGCATCGTCTTACCCATGAGGTGATCCCTTGTCGTGATGTCCATGATCATCGCCATCGTCAGCCATGGCTGCGTGATGGCCGTTGTCAGCATCATGGAGGCGATTTCTTAAGTGCAAGTTAATGTCGCCGTGATCTCGCGGGTAGGGAGTGCGGTGGTTTCGGGGCGAGAAAAAGCCCCGACGATGCGGGGCTTGGAGGGCATTAGGGGGGCGAACCTCAGTGGAGGATATCCCCCATGAAATAGGCCAGCATGGTCAGGATGACGGTGAACACCAGGTTCAGTACCAGGCCGGCCCGCATCATCTCCCGCTGCTGGATATGGCCGCTGGCGAAGACGATGGCGTTGGGGGGCGTGGCCACCGGCAGCATGAAGGCACAGGAGGCGCCGACGGCGATCAGCACCGAGACCACGATGGGGGAGACCCCCAGAGCCTCGGCCACCCCGGCGAACAGCGGCACCAGCAGCGCGGCAGTGGCGGTGTTGGAGACCAGCTCGGTCAGGAACACCACGAAGGCGGCCAGGCAGAGCAGGATCACGAAGATGGGCATGGAGGAGAGGCCGCTGGAGAGGTGTTCCGCCAGGAAGGCGTTGGCCCCGGTCTGCTTGAGGATGGCGCTCAAGGTGAGACCACCCCCGAACAGCAGCAGCACGCCCCAGTCGGTGTTCTGGTTGATGTCATCCCAGCTGGCGACCCGGCTGATGGCGATGGCCAGGATGGCGCCCATGGCGATCAGGGTATCGAACTGGGGAATGCCGCCCAGCGCCTTGGCAAGAGGTTGGGATCCAATCCACAGCAGCACCGTGGTCAGGAAGATGGCCAGGGTCACCTTGCGCTGACCTGTCCACTCGATGGTGACCTGCTCGGTGCTGACCTGGTGGGAGAGATTGGGACGGGTCACCCAGTAGAGCAGGCCGATGCCTACCGGCATGAAGATGATCACCACGGGGATGCCGAACTCCAGCCAGTCGGTGAAGCCCAAGCCCATCTGGGCGGCGGCGATGGCATTGGGGGGGCTGCCCACCAGGGTGCCGATGCCACCGATGCTGGCGCTATAGGCGACGCCAAGCAGCACGAAGACCAGGGTGCGGCGCTCCTTGTGAACGTCCAGCCCCTTCAGCATGCCGAGGGCCAGCGGCATCATCATGGCCGCGGTTGCGGTGTTGCTGATCCACATGGAGAGGGCGGCCGTGATGGTGAAGAGCACGATGGAAGCCCAGCCCAGGTGTCCCTTGGCGAGCTGCATCACCTTGCCGGCGATCTGGGTGTCGAGTCCCTGCTTGGAGAGGGCTGCAGCGAGGGCAAAGCCGCCAAAGAAGAGGAACAGGACGGGGTTGGCAAAGTCGGTCAGCGACTTGCTCATGTCGAACACCCCGAGCAGGGTGGCGAGCACCGGGATGGAGATGGCAGTGATGGTGATGTTCACCGCCTCGGTCAGCCAGAGGATGGCGATGAAGATCAGGATGGCCAGCCCCTTGTTGACCATGGGGTCAAACGGGAGCCATGCCAGCATGGCGCAGAGCAGGAGCAGATCCAGGATGACGATCCCGGACTTGATGTCCAGCCAGCGTGAGGGGGGAGTCGGAGGTACAGCCGATGTGTGCATAACGTTCTCTCGGTTAATTTATGGTTGTTGTTGTGATGCAGAGGTTACATATATCCCCCTGTTTGAAACAGGGGGATATGGTCAAATCATGTGGCGACTCACAGAGTCAAGTGAAAATGGATCTTCAATCAAACAGAAATGAAACATTTCATTTTCATTTGACGGGGGAGGTGAAGGAGAGCAGCCACTCCTTGAACAGGCTCTTGGGCAGGGAGCCGCTGCGCTGTGCCAGGATCTCCCCCCGCTGGAAGACCATCAGGGTAGGAATGCTGCGAATGCCATAGCGACCTGCGATGGCGGCCTCCTGCTCGGTATTGAGTTTCACGAAGCGAAGGCGGGGCTCAAGCTCCCGGGCGACCTCCTGAAAGACGGGGGCAAACTGCAGGCAGGGGCCACACCAGCTTGCCCAAAAGTCCACCACCACCGGGATGTCGGACTGGATCAGGGCATCGAAGCTGGCCTGACGCCCCGCCACCGGACTTTGTTCGAAGAGGGGGTGACGGCAGCGGCCACACTTCGCGTTTGAGTCTTCTTTTTCGACAGGCAGGCTGTTGCGGGTAAAGCATTGGCTACAATAGGTGGTGACAAGTGACATAATTGCTTCCTTATTTCATGGCCCGGCAACATCTTTATTGCAATCAGAGCGCTGACTAACGGTAACATAGCACTCAGTGGTTTTTCACAGTTGGCCTCCGGCCGTGACCTGATGTCACCGGATGGCCGACCATGACATGAGAATCGAGACGGGATGAAGAGTGTTGCACGGGCCAATCGTGTTGTCTTTGGCCTTATCATCGTATCGCTGGTGGGCTTTTCTGCCTATTGCTGGCAGTTGCTCAGCCAGCAGCAGCGTGCCTTCGATTTGAGCGTGGCGGCTGAGATGGTGCTCAATCGGGTCAATACCGATACCGTCTATCTGCTGGGGCGCGAGAAGGCCAGCGATGGCAGCGTACAGCAACGCCTGAGCCTGCTTTCCAGTCACCTGGACAGGTTCGTCAGGCTGGTGCACGAGGATCCGGAGTCGGTGGACGACCCCGGCTCCCAGGCGTTGCAGCGGGACATCGACGGTTATCTGCTGGATCTCGCCAGGCTCTACACCATGGAGATGACCATCGAGTATCTGGCTCCCCGCTTCCAGGGCCAGCTCAAGGCGTTGCAAGGCACCCTGCCGGTCGGTGAGGCGCAGTACCGCGACCTGACCGAACTCATGCGCCTGCACCACTACCTCCGACGCAGCTGGGATCAGAACGAGCAGCGGCAACTGTTGCAACTCCAGCAGCACCTGCTTGACCGCTATGGCGAGCAGCCGAGGGTCGCGACCCTCGTCCGGCTGGGCCAGGAGTTCAATCAGCAGGTGATGGAGTACCATCGCCTGCGCAATCAGGTGGTGGAGATGAAGGGGCTGAGCTCGCTGCCCGCCTGGAAGCAGAGCAAGCTGGAGCGGGCCTCCTCCCTCAAGAGCCGCTTCTACCTGATGGTGCTGGGGGGGGCGCTGCTCTGCTTCTCGCTGGTGGCCGCGACCCTGTGGCGTCGCAACCAGAAGCTGAGCGAGCTCTCTCGCCATGCCGCGCTGCTGGCCCAGGCCAAGAGCGACTTCCTGGCCAACATGAGCCACGAGATCCGCACCCCCATGAATGCCATCATCGGCTTCAGCGCCCTGGCACTGCAAACCAGTCTGGATCCCCAGCAGCGGGACTATCTCAACAAGATCAAATCCTCGTCGGACACCTTGCTGCTGCTCATCAACGACATTCTGGATCTCACCAAGGTGGAGTCCGGCAAGTTGACCCTGGAGGAGATCGACTTCGATCTCAGCGAGCAGCTCGACTCCCTCGCCGCCATGTTCGCGGATCTGGCGGAGCGCAAGCACATCGAGGTCATCATCAACAAGTCTCCCGCCGTGCCCGACTTTCTGCGCGGGGATCCGCTGCGCCTCGGTCAGGTACTGGTCAACCTGGTGAACAATGCCATCAAGTTCACCGAGCGGGGCGAGGTGGAGGTGGCCATCACCCTCACCAGCCAGCATCCCATGCGGGTCTGTTTCAGCGTGCGGGATACCGGCATCGGCATCGCCCCGGAGAAGCAGGCCCAGCTGTTCCAGCCCTTTACCCAGCTGGAGGCGGGCAATACCCGTAAATATGGCGGCTCCGGGCTTGGCCTCAACATCTCCCAGCGCCTGGTGGGGCTGATGGGCGGGGAGATCACCGTGCAGAGCAAGCCCGGGGTGGGCTCCACCTTCCTGTTCGAGATCCCCATCTCCCAGGCGGTGTACGGGGTCTCGGGGCGCCGGGTCTTCTTCGATCACCAGCCCCTGATCCTGATGATGGATGACAACGAGCTGGTGCTGGAGCTGGCCAAGGACATCCTGGGGCGGGCGGGGGCGTCCGTCATCACGGTCAACAGCCTCTCCCGCGCCCGTCAGGTGCTGCGGGAAGAGGGGCATCACATCCGCCTCGCCATCCTCGACTGGCGCATGGGTCAGGAGGATGGCCTGGACTTGGCCCTCGAGATGTACCAGCACAGCCAGTGGCGGCGCTTGCCTGTCCTGATGACCAGCGCCTGGTCCAGGGAGGGGCTGCACGGGCGGATGGAGAGCATGGGACTGACCCATTTCCTGGCCAAACCCATGACCGAAAACGCCTTGCTGGCCAAGGTGGACGAACTGCTCAACGGCAGCTCCCATGACAGCAAGGTCCGCCAGGCGGAGGCCCAGGGGGATCAGCAGCAGTTCCGGGAGCTGCTGCGCGGTACCCGGGTGCTGCTGGCCGAGGACAACCGGGTCAACCAGCAGCTCATTCTGGAGTACCTGCGCCGGGTGGAGGCCAAGGTCACCGTGGTGGACAACGGCCGCGAGGCGGTGGAGCAGGTGGCGGAGCAGCCGTTTGACGTCATCCTTATGGATCTGCAGATGCCGGTGCTGGACGGGCTGGATGCCACCCGCCAGATCCGCAAGATGGTGGACAAGCATGATGTGCCCATCATCGCCCTCACCGCCAGCGCCATGCCGGGGGACAGGGAGCGCTGCCTTGGCGTCGGCATGAACGGCTATGTCACCAAGCCGGTGAGCAAGCTCGATCTCTACAACAACCTGCTGCAATGGGTGAAGAGCAGCGGCGGGGAGCCCAAGGTGCCCATCGAGGTCAAGCCGCCGGCCCTCATGGGCGTGCTGGATCTGGAGGATGCCCTGCGCCGGCTGGAGCATGACAGGGAGGCGCTGCAGATCCTCTTCAAGCTGTTCCTCTCCGAGCACAAGGACGATCTGTGGGACATCCGCACCGCCCTGCGTCGCCAGCAGCCCGAAGTGGCGTGCCGCTTGCTGCATACCCTGAAGGGGGTCTCGGCCAACATCTCCGCTTCCCGCCTGCAACTGCTGGCCGGGGAACTGGAGTGGCGGCTGCGGCTGCAGGAGGAGCTGAGCGAGGGGGAGCTCAACCAGTTGCAGCAGGTCTTTACCCAGACCCGGGAGGAGGTCTCCCACTTCCTGCTCACCGGGGAGCAGCAGGAGTCGGTCGCTTTCCCGTTTTCGCCCCCCGACAAGCGGCTCTGAGGGAGGGCAAGATAGCAATCGTTCTCAAGTCACCCGCTTCAGGCTATGATGACCCACTCGTTCGCCCCCGCCAGGGGGCGATTGTATTGAGCTTCTCTTCATGATCACGCGGCAGCGCGCCGCGACCAAGGACTTCTCTGTGAGCGTATTTTTGCGGCTTGGCTGGTTTTTCAAGGATCAGTGGCGGCGTTATCTGGTGGCCATCTCCCTGCTGATGCTGGTGGCCCTGTTGACCGTGATCCCCCCCAAGGTGGTGGGCTGGGTGGTGGATGGCATCGCCAAGGGTGACCTGGACAGCGGCACCCTGACCGGCTATCTGGCGGGGCTTTTTGGCCTGGGACTGCTTATCTACCTGCTGCGCTACGTGTGGCGGGTCATGCTGTTCGGTGCCTCCTACCGGCTCGCCTACGTGCTGCGCAACCGGCTGTTCAGCCACTTCACCCGCATGAGCCCGGATTTCTACCAGCGCCACCGCACCGGTGATCTGATGGCCCACGCCACCAACGACATCCAGGCGGTGGAGATGACCGCAGGGGAAGGGGTACTGACCCTGGTGGACTCCTTCATCGTCGGCATCCTGGTGCTCTCCATCATGTGCAGCCAGTACTCCTGGCAGCTGACCCTGCTCTCCCTGCTGCCCCTGCCGGTGATGGCCTTCTTCATGAACCGCTTCGGGACCCAGATCTACAAGGAGTTCAAGGCGGCTCAGGGGGCCTTCTCCCGCCTCAACAACAAGACCCAGGAGGCCCTCTCCGGGGTGCGGGTGCTCAAATCCTACGCGGTCGAATCCCTAGAGGACGAGGGCTTTGCCGAGCTGACCCGTCAGGCGGGGGAGCGCAACATGGCGGTGGCCCGCATCGACGCCAAGTTCGACCCCGTGATTTACCTGTGCATCGGCTGCTCCTATTTTCTGGCTGTCGCAGGGGGCAGCGCCCTGGTGCTGCAAGACAAGCTGACTCTGGGGGAGCTCACCAGCTTCACCATGTACCTCGGCCAGCTCATCTGGCCCATGTTCGCCATCGCCTGGCTGTTCAACATCATCGAGCGGGGCAGCGCCGCCTACTCGCGCATCGAAAGCCTGCTGGGGGAGCACAGCGACATCGAGGAGCCGGCCCATCCCATGGCGCTGGCCTCGGCCTTTCCCCTGCGGGTGCTGGGGCTGGGCTACCGGCTGGAGCAGCGCACCCTGTTGCAGGGGGTGGATGTCACCCTGCAGGCTGGCGCCATGCTGGGGATAGTGGGACGCACCGGGGCAGGCAAGAGCTCCCTGCTCAAGCTGCTGATGCGCCTGGCCAACCCCACGGCCGGGGAGATCCGCATGGGGGAGGTGCCCATCTCGCAACTGTCGCTGGGTGAGCTGCGCAGCCAGTTTGCCTATGTGCCCCAGGAGCCGTTTCTGTTCTCCACCACCATCGCGGCCAACATCGCCCTGGGCCGCCCCGAGGCGAGCCGGGAGGAGATTGAGCGGGTGGCGCGCATCGCCTGCGTTCACGACGACATCAGTCGCTTCCCCAAAGGGTATGAAACCGAGGTGGGAGAGAAGGGGGTGACCCTCTCCGGCGGTCAGAAGCAGCGTCTGGCCATCGCCCGCGCCCTGCTGCTGGATGCCCCTATCCTGGTGCTGGATGACGCCCTCTCGGCGGTGGATGCCCACACCGAGCAGCAGATCCTGCTGGCCCTCAAGGTCCACAAGCGCACCCTGGTGCTGGTGAGCCACCGCATGACGGCGGTGGAGCAGGCGGACGAGATCCTGGTGCTGGAGCAGGGAGCGATCAGCGAGCGGGGCCGTCACGAGACCCTGATGGCCAGGAACGGCTGGTACGCGGACATGGTCCGTTACCAGCGCCTGGAGCAGGACGTGGAGGAGAGCCTGTGAACAGGATGACAAGACCCCAGGCACCCCTCACCCCTCTCCCGACTCCCGCGAGCGGAGAGGGGAGCAAAGAGAGTCAATTTCCGTGGAACGTTGCGCTGGAGGCCAGTCTGTGAATCCAACCATCAAACGGCTGCTCGCCTACTGCGCCAGCTACCCCCGCTGGCTGGTGCAGGCGGGCATCTGCCTGCTGCTCGCCACCGGCGCCGAGGTGGCGGGCCCCTTGCTCATCAAGCTCTTCATCGATGACTACCTGGCGCCGCGCCGGCTGGAGTGGGGCATCATCGCCGCCCTTGCCGCCGGTTATCTGGGGTTGCAGGTGTTGTCGGCGGCCGGCTTCTATCTGCAATCCCTGCGCTTCAACCGCATCGCCCAGGCGGTGGTGCAGCGTCTGCGCGAGCAGGTGTTCGCCACAGCCATCCGCCTGCCTGCCCGCTATTTCGACAAGCACCGCTCGGGCTCCCTCATCTCCCGCATCACCAACGACACCGAGGCGATCATGAACCTCTATGTCCAGGTGATAGGGCTCCTGGTGCAAAAAGTGGTGCTCCTGTGCGGCATCCTGCTCTCCATGGCGCTGCTGGATCTGCGCCTGATGCTGGTGTGCGCCACCCTGCTGCCGGCGGTGGGAGCCGTGATGTGGCTCTATCAGAAACTGAGCGTGCCCGTGGTGCGGGCGACCCGATCCTTGCTCTCCGACATCAACAGCCGTCTCAACGAGTCGTTGCAGGGGATGCCGGTGATCCAGGCCATGGTGCAGGAGCGCCACTTCGCCAACGCCTTTGCGGGGGTGAACCAGCAGCACTGGCAGGCGCGGATCAAGAGCCTCAAGATCAACGGCATCCTGCTGCGCCCCCTCATCGATCTCTTCTACATGATGGTGCTCATCGGTCTGCTGGCCCTGTTTGCCCACGAGGGGCTGAGCACGGCGGGGGCCATTCAGGTGGGGGTGCTTTACGCCTTCATCAGCTATCTGGGGCGGATGATCGAGCCCCTCATCGAGATGACCAACCAGCTCAACCAGTTGCAGCAGGCCATGGTGGCGGGGGAGCGGGTATTCGCCCTGCTCGATGAAACCCGCGAGAGCACCGACGGGGAGGTGCGCTCCCTGGAGGGACGGGTACGCTTCGACGGGGTGGGCTTCTCCTACGACGGGGAGCAGCAGGTACTGCAAGATGTGAGCTTTGCCACCCGGCCGGGCCAGATGCTGGCGCTGGTGGGCCACACCGGCAGCGGCAAGTCCACCATCATCAGCCTGCTGATGGGTTTCTACCCCCTGGATCGGGGGAGCATCCACTTCGATGATCACCCCATGAACGACCTGGCCCTCTCGGCGGTGCGCCGCAGCATCGGCCTGGTGCAGCAGGATCCTTTCATCTTCGTCGGCACCCTGGCCGAGAACCTGCGCCTTGGGCGTGACGGCATCGAGGATGGGCGGCTCTGGCAGGCTCTGGAGGAGGTGCAGCTGGCCGATTTCGTGCGCCGCCTGCCCGATGGCCTGGCCACCCTGATGGAGGAGGGGGGCAAGAACCTCTCCGCCGGCCAGCGCCAGCTGCTCTCCTTTGCCCGCGCCCTGGTGGGGGATCCGCGCATCCTCATCCTGGACGAGGCGACCGCGAGCGTGGACTCCCAGACCGAGCTCGCCCTCTCCCAGGCGCTCTCGGCGGCGCGCCGTGGCCGCACCACCATCGCCATCGCTCACCGCCTCTCCACCATAGTGGATGCCGATGAAATCCTGCTGCTCTCCCGCGGGGGGGTGAGCGAGCGCGGCACCCATGGCGAGCTGATGGCGCTGGGAGGACACTATGCCCAGCTGTTCGAGATGCAGAGCCAGGGGGCCTGGCTTGAAGAGAAACGGGCCTGAGGCCCACCTAAAAAAACAGCCGGCATCTGCCGCAATGCTGTTCACTTAAGAGAATTTGAGTTCCAGTCCACGTAGTATCAGGGCTAAAAAATGGTTCATCGCGGCTTTCCGGGGAAGGCCGCCTTGATTTTCAGAAAAAAGTATTCTGAGTCCCTAAATCCATATGC
>NZ_JAPDBZ010000119.1:0-12769 GCF_027705505.1 Aeromonas sp. QDB56 | reverse complement strand
ATTTACTGGTAACCCATTGATATTAAATGACTAAAATTTTCATTTTTTGTTCTTGGGATACTTGTTCGCACTTTCCCAAGGGGAGGGGGCCTTCCCCTTGCCTGCCCCGACTTGCCGCCCCCCGATGCATATCACTCCTGTCATGACCTTTCCTGTGAGGGGGCCTTGGAGTCCGCCCTGCTTTGCCGCCCTGGCGTATCCCGCACTCCTTGCGATGCAGTCGGCTCATCTTCCCCGCATCACCCTTATTTGTGTTATTTGTCATCAACTGCCGTTATTGCGACCTGGGTCGGGGTTTGGGTGGATTATTAACTGTATGATTAATAATGAAATCAGGGACCCTGCCGACGAGCAGCACGGATCGGCACTCATCTGCCCGGGAGTGGCACATGCGATCGCATCGCGATCCCCGTCATCTGACTTCGGAGGTTTTATGCTTGGATTCATTCTGGGTGACATGTACAGCCGCACCAGCGGGTTTCGGCCCCCCCCCCCCCGCCTAGGCAAGCACTTCCCCCTCGCCCCCGACTATCAACTGCGCGGTCGCACCGGTGCCGCCATCCTGACCATGGAGACCCTGCTCGATACCCCCTATCCCCAGAGAAGTTCAGGGCCCTGATCTATGGCGCCTTTATCGAGCGCCAGCGTCGCCTCTTTGCCGAGCAGGTGGTCATTGGCCGGATGGAGGAGGGCCAGGACCTGGCGATCGCCATTGATCTCGCCTTTATCAGCACGGCGGTGCCCATCGGTCTGCTCGCCATCTCGGAGGAGATCGCGTTGCTGACCACCCCCCGTCCCACCCAGACCCATCCCCATAAGGTGGCCTTGAGCCAGGCGCTCGACTGTACCGCCATGCTGATGTTCTATGCCAAGGTCATTCGCCAGCGCAATGCAGTGCTTGAGCACATCGGCCACCAGTTCGGCTACAGACCGCAGGCCGGGTTGGTGGCCAGGGTGGGCCACGGCGGGGAAGATGACTATGCCGCCTTCATGGTCAATGTGATGACCTGCATCGCCCATTCTGGCTCCCTCAAAGAGGCGCTGGAGAATGGCGTCAGGATGGGCATGCGCGAGCCCGCCTTCTTCTGTATCGTCGGCGCCCTGGCCTCGACCCTGTGGGGAGTCCCCAAACCCTGGGCCCATGAGATCTCCCGTTTCATCCAGCGCCATCACCCCCACTATCTCCAGATCCTGCTGCGGGGCGAAGCCAGGGTGGGCCGCAGACAGATCAATCTGGACCCTCCCAAACCGCCGCTCTGTGCACCGGTCAAGCGCCAGGTAAACCGCTTCCTAAAGCGGGCCTTCTAGGGCCATGGGAGTGCTCTCGAGGTGCGGGCCCATGGCACCATCCCATCGGCCCGCCCCTGCTGATGGTCATCACGGGACTGTTATCTCACTGACCCCTGATCCCCCGGCTACCTTGCCCAAGAGAGGATGGCCAGAAAAGCCAACGGCTGCACAGGGGACAAGGGTCGGGCAGAAGGTGATCCACCTCGCCTTTTGACGTGAACGTCTTTTGATGTTTGGCTCCATACGATACCATGTGCAGCGTGTGTTCCTGTTGGGGGGAGGCGCCGCCCATCGCCCCCGTGGCTGGCCGCTGGTCCCGTCATGCCCTCGGGATGCACGACCCGGGGCCGCCACGGCAACCCCTTATCGCCATAGCCAACAGAACGGAGTATCAGGATGGCCATTGCCATTGAGCAGTCGGACAACACACTGAGGGTCAACAAGGATTGCTACGATCTGGGCCGCATCGTCGGCGTGCAGGTAAAAGCACTCGGCTGGATGGATCGGCTCAAGAAGACCTTGTTGCTGGGAGTGGTCACCTCCAGTGTGCTCTTTTACTTCACCCCTTCCTACGAGCAGGCGGGCAACTGGCTCATCGTGCTCTTCCTGCCCCTGGTGGGTTTTCTGTCTGGCGCCCTGATGGGGCTGCTCTCCAGCGCGAAATATGAGTTTTGCATCGAATTTTCCCACGCCGACGAGACGGGCGTGCAGTGGATCACCGCCGCCAGGAGTCGGCATGTCGCCGATTATGAGGCCTTCAAGGCGCAGGCGGCCAGGTTGAAAGAGCGGCTCGGGTAGGGAGCACAGAGTGACGGGTCTGCGCCATCTGGCGCCAGGCATAACAACAAGCCCGAACAGGTGCACCTGTTCGGGCTTGTTTCATTAGGGGCGGATGGCGCTCGGGGAGCGGCTCAGGCGGGATAGAGGGCGCCCAGTACCGCCGGGCGGCTAGCGCCGGTCACCGCAGGCAGGTTGCCTGGCTTTCGCTGGATAAAGCGTTGTGCCAGCCAGGCAAAGGCGGCCCCTTCCACCCAGTCCGGTGCAAGGCCGAGCTGGGCGGTGCTGGTCAGATGCCAGTCGGGTAGCAGGGCAGCAAGCTCCGCCAGCAGCGGGGCGTTGTGGGCGCCGCCACCGCAGACAAACAGCTCGGGCCGGGTTGGCGCGCCACTGTGGGCGGGCAACTGGCGGGCGATGCTGTGGCAGGTGAGGGATTGCAGGGTACGCTGCACATCAGCGGGGGCGTATGCGCAGCCGTCCAGCTTGCCGTCGAGCCAGTCGAGGGTGAACATCTCACGCCCCGTGCTCTTGGGGGCGGGGGCGGCGAAGTAGGGGTGAGCCAGCAACTGCTCCAGCAGCGCAGGGATAAGCTTGCCGCTGGCGGCCCACTGGCCACCGGCATCATAGCTGCCACCGTGGGGCTGGTGGCGGCGATACCAGCCGTCGAGCAGGGTGTTGGCGGGGCCGGTATCGAAGCCATATACCCCTGCACCCGCCCCCCCGTCGGCCTGGCCGGGCAGCACCGAGATATTGGCAATGCCGCCGAGGTTCAGCACCACCCGCAGGGCGCCGGGGCGGGCAAAGAGCGCCTGATGGAAGGCGGGCACCAGGGGCGCCCCCTGACCGCCGAGGGCCATGTCCATGGTGCGAAAATCGGCCACCACGTCGATGCCGGTCAGGGCCGCCAGCAGGGCCGCGTTGCCAATCTGCAGGGTAAAACCGAGGGCTGGGCGGTGGCGTATGGTCTGGCCGTGACTGCCGATGGCGCGAATCTCCTTGGGAGTCAGCGCCGCCTTGGCGAGCAGGGCCTGGGTGGCGGCGGCAAATTCGCGGGCCACCAGGTTGTCGGCGACCCCCATGCGGTCGATTTCGTTGTCGCCCGGGGTGCAAAGCTCATGCAGGGTGCGAGCCGTATCGACAGGCCAGGGATGGCACAGCGCCGCCTCGACCCGCAGAGCATCCCCCTCGATCTGCACCAGCACGGCGTCGATACCATCCATGCTGGTACCGGACATCAAGCCTATATAGCGTTCAGTCATGACAACCCCTTTCAATGATGCGGGGGAACCATCCGATACCGTGTTCCACCTTGGTCGACAGCGCTCAGCTGTCGTCACCGTTGCCCTTGTTTCTGGCCAGTTGCAGCTCGGGGCTGTCCAGCTTGGCCAGCTGGGGCATGGCCTGAGCCTTGAAGCTGGCCAGCGCCCGCCCGCTGAGAGACTCCGCCTGGGGCAGGTTGAGGGTGCGCGGGTTCTTGTGCACGCCGCCCACCACGAATTCATAGTGCAGGTGCGGGCCTGTGACCCGGCCGGTGCCACCGAGCAGGCCGATGGTCTGGCCCTGCTTCACTCGCTGCCCCTTGTTGACGGTGCGCTTGGAGAGGTGCAGGTACTTGGTCACGTAGTTGCCCGCGTGCTTGATGAAGACGTAGTTGCCGTTGAACTGGTTATAGCCGGCGGCCACCACGCTGCCGCCGCCCGCCGCCATGATGGGGGTGCCCACCGGCGCTACGTAGTCGATGCCGTTGTGGGGGCGCACCTTGCCGGTGACCGGGTGAAGGCGGCGCGGATTGAAGTTGGAGCTGATGTATTTGAAGTTGACCGGCGCGCGCAGGAAGCTTTTGCGCATCGCCTTGCCGTCCGGGGTGTAGTAGTTGCCATCCGTGTTCAGCACGGCGCGGTAGATGGCCCCCTGGTTGACGAACTCGGCGGCCAGGATGTCGCCGGAGGCAACCCGCTCGTCATCCTGGTATTTGTCCTGGTAGACCACCCGGAAGCTGTCCCCCGGTTGCAGGTCCTGGGCAAAGTCGATATCCCAGCCGAAGATGGCGGCGAGATCCATGATCTGGTCTTCCGTCATGCCCGCTTCGACGGCGGCGCCCCAGAAGCTGGAGCGGATCTCCCCATGGGCTACCTGTTCGCGGGTGTCGAGCTCGATCTTCACCGGCCTGGCCACGAAGCCATCATCCCGGCGGTTCACCTTGAGCGCCTGCTCCAGGCTGTGGGGGTAATAGAGGCTGTGCAGCTCGCCGCCCTTGGTGAGCTTGAAGGTGAGCTCCTGACCGGGTTTGAGCAGGCGCAGGGTATCCGTGCCCTCGAGCTGGTCGATGAGGTGCAGATCCGTGGTACTGAGGCCCAGGCGCTGGAAGATGACCCCCATGTTGTCGCCGCTGCGCACCTTCACCTGTCTGGTGACATAGCGCGGTTTGGGCGGGGTGACGGGCTCGGCCCGTGCCAGCTGCGCCTCCTCGTCGACCTGCTGCTCGACGGCCAGTTCGTTGCCGTTGTCATCGACCCGGGTGGCGACTGCCTGTTCGCTCGGCCAGGCCGCCAGCATCATCACCATGATGCTCAGGATAAGCACCATCTTGCGGTGCCAGTGAGGGAGAGAGTTGAAGGCGTGCCAAAGGACCATGAGAAGCAGACAAAGTTGAACCCGGAAGAAGGTCGGAGTTTACCGCCTTTCCAATTGGCCCGCCATTCCAGTAATATGTCTGGCCCTGTGGAATCGTGATTGGAGAGTCAAAAAATGTCCCAGCTCGAGGTGGCGCTAGCCGAGATCAAGCGCGGAGCGGAAGAAATTCTGGTTGAAGAAGAACTGATCGCCAAGTTGAAGGAAGGGCGCCCGCTGCGCATCAAGCTGGGGATGGACCCGACCGCGCCGGACATCCACCTGGGTCATACCGTGATCCTCAACAAGCTGAAGACCTTCCAGGATCTGGGCCATGAAGTGATCCTGCTGATCGGTGACTTCACCGCCATGGTGGGTGACCCCTCCGGCAAGAACGCCACCCGTCCGCCGCTCTCCGAAGAGGCCATCAAGCACAACGCCCTCACCTATGCCGAGCAGGCGTTCAAGATCCTCGACCCGGCCAAGACCCGCATCGAGTACAACTCCACCTGGCTGAGTGAGCTGGGCGCGACCGGCATGATCAAGCTGGCGGCCAAGCAGACCGTGGCCCGCATGATGGAGCGCGACGACTTCAAGAAGCGCTACAGCAACGGCCAGTCCATCGCCATTCACGAATTCCTCTATCCGCTGCTGCAAGGCTATGACTCGGTCGCGCTGAAGGCGGACGTCGAGCTCGGCGGTACCGATCAGAAGTTCAACCTGCTGATGGGTCGCGAGCTGCAAAAAGATGCCGGCATGGCGACCCAGTGCGTGCTGATGATGCCGCTGCTGGTAGGCCTGGACGGTGTCAAGAAGATGTCCAAGTCCGCTGCCAACTACATCGGCGTGCACGATGCCCCGGGGGAGATGTTCGGCAAGATCATGTCCATCACCGACGATCTGATGTGGAACTACTACGAGCTGCTCTCCTTCCGTCCGCTCGCCGAGATTGAAGAGTTCAAGGCAGGCATTGCTGCCGGCACCCTTAACCCACGCGACGTGAAGATCTGGCTGGCCAAGGAGATCATCGCCCGTTATCACGACGAGGCGGCGGCCGAAGCGGCCCACGAAGACTTCACCCAGCGCTTCTCCAAGAACGCCATTCCGGACGACATGCCGGAAGTCGAGCTGGCACTGGAAGGGGAAGGGCTGGCCATCGCCAACCTGCTCAAAGACGCCGATCTGGTGGCCACCACCTCCGAAGCGCTGCGCATGATCAAGCAGGGCGCGGTCAAGGTTGATGGCGAGAAGCTGGACGATGGCAAGGCCCTCATCGGTGTCGGTACCGCCGTCTACCAGGTTGGCAAGCGCAAGTTTGCCCGGGTGACCGTGAAGTAAGTCGCCACCTCTGGCGCTGCCATAAGAAAGGCCTCCCTTGCGGAGGCCTTTTTGTTGGGTCATTGACCGGGTTGGTTGGGAGCACCCCTCGGTTTTCAGGAAGTTGCGATAGAGCATGTAGAGGTGGGCCGAGCTCCAGCTGAAGTTGCTGGCCCCCTGCATGGCGCCGGTCTCCGGGTTGTAGTTCTCGCGGATGGGGCCGCTGCCCGCCAGCCCCTCGGCGTTGGCAAACAGCTTGTTGACGAGCTGTTGGGCATCGCTGCGATAGCCGTAGTTCTCCAGCCCCTTCACCCCGAAGTAGAACTGATCCAGCCAGACCCGACCGCGCCAGTAGATGTCGGGGTCATAGGCCGGGTTGGTCAGTGCCGCCGTGCCGAGCGGCACCTTGGTGTTGAACTCCTGGGCATTGAGCATCACCTCGCGCACCCGCGCCGCCTTCTCCTTGTCCGCTACCTCGGCCCAGAGCGGGCTCCACCCTTCCGGGCCGCGGCCGCGGGCTGTCAACAGCTTGCCGACGCAGCCGTTGGCGTCGGGCAGATCCCCCTGGGCTATCTGGCGGTCGTAATAGAAACCGGAGGCCTCATCGAACAGGCAGCTGTTGATGTAATCGGCCAGCTGGGTCGCCCCTTCGCGGTAGCGGCTCGCCTCGTCCGGCTTGCCGAGCAGCTCGGCCATGTCGGCCAGGATGCGTTTCTCCTTGGCGAGGAAGGCGTTGAGCTCCACCGACTCCTGATCGATGGAGAAGCCGATGAGGTTGCCGTCGTCCTGATGGTTTTCGAAGAAGAAGACGTTCCAGTCCTGGCGCGCCTTGGCCATGTCGCCGCCATAGGTCTTGTCGGCATAGCGCTTGAGCTGCTCCGGTTCAATAAAGCCGAAGCGGGCGGCGTTGTCCATGCCGGACTCCCAGCCGGCACCGTGCTGGGCGCCGATATCCATGTCGGCGTAGCCGCCAACGCTCAATACCTGCTGATAGAGCGCCATGCCGGCGCAGCCATACCAGCCATCTCCTTCATTGGTACAGCTCGACAGATCCAGCCCGACCGGTGCCCCCGTCGGGTACTGCACCTTGAAGGTGATGTTGCCGAACTCGTCGTTGTGCTCGACGTGGCGGGTGGCGCCATATTCGATGATGCCGTTGCGGTTGTTGTCCCGCGCCCGGTACCACCAGTCGTGATAGGCCTGGATCTTCGGGTACATCTCGGCGATGAAGGCCTTGTCCTGGGTGGCGCTGTAGATCTCCCAGATGGCCCAGGCGGAGAGGGGCTGCTTGGTGTCGCGCTCGTTCCAGTTGCCGCCGTCGCCACCCCGATCGGCGAGCTTGTTGTAGAAGACGGCGTCGATCACCATGCCGGCATCCTGCGGACGGACCGGGTCATCGGCCTGGAGCTGGTAGTCATACATGGCGCGCACGTTGTTCTTGGCTACCTCGGGGTTGAAGTGGGCCATGGCGTAAGCGTGCTTCCAGCTGTCCCAGGCCCAGACCCCGTCGAACCAGCGGGCGGTGTTGGAGGGGATGACCCCGTCGTGCAGGATGGCGCCGGCGGGGGAGCGCCAGTTGCCGTTGAGGGTCTCCATCGCCTTGACCGCGATGCGCAGCTCCGACTCCGGGATCCCCTGATTGGAGAGGCCGCGCGCCAGGTAATCCTCCCAGCGGCGGATGGCGTCGTCGAAATGGCTGGCGGGGTCGGCCAGCAGCGCCAGGCGGCTCTGCTCGAAGCGACTCGCGTCAGCACTGCTGTGGACGTAGCTCTGCAGGGTGTAGATATCCTGCTGGCCCTTGGCGGCCAGGGTGAGGCTGGCCTCGCTCACGTAGCCGAGCCCCTGTTCGTCGAGGGTGGTGCGACTGGGCAGGGTGCGGTCGATGCGATAGCTGGCGCTGCCGCTTTGCATGATGTTCCAGGTGCTGCGCAGCTTGCCGAACTGGAATGCCACGCCGCGCTCGGTCTGGCTGATGGTGCGGGTCCAGGCGGGGTACTGCTCGGCGACCGTCTTGTTGGCATCCCACTGCTGGAGCAGCTCCCCCTGCCAGTTGAGCTTGAGGGTGAGGGGGGCGTCAGTGTGGTTGATGAGGCGAGTGCGAACCAGCGCAGTGCGGGCATCGCCGTAGCGCAGCTCCAGCTCCAGGGTGAAGGGCTCGAATTCGAAACGCTGCACCAGGGCGCCGGGGATGGCGTAGATCTCGTGCTTGCTGGCGCTGGTGAGCGGGAAAGCACGGCCGCTCTCATCGCTCAGGGTCAGCTTGTCCAATTCCCTTGCGAAGAACAGGCTGTACTCCTCGGCGATCACCATGGGGCCGGTGAAGCCGCCCCATTCGCTGTCGCTGGCGGGCAGCAGGAAGCCGTGCCAGGCACCGAGATCGAGCAGCGGGTTGTATTTGAGGTTGGCGTAGCTGTCAAAGTCACGGAACTGGAGCGGGGTGCCGCTGCGGTCGATCACGTTCTGATACTGGTTCGCCAGGGTGGCGCTGGGGGCGGCCGGGCTGCTGGAGTCATTGCCGTTGCAGGCAGTGAGGCCGAACAGGGCGACGCTCAGGGTGACGGATAGTAAACTTTTACGAAACATCTCTCGCTCCAATGACAGTTTTTGTAGGTTAAGGAAGGTGTTTTTTAGTATTTGTTTTAGTGAAAGCGTTTGCGAGAGCCATTATAGGGCGATTTTGACGGGGTTATTGGCGTTGTGTCACAGTGCAGGAGGGGCGAGTGTGAGCCGGATCACCCGGTTACACGAGGTTACATAGCTTTGCATTTTAGTAATTATTTACTTTTGTGGTGGCAGTCAGTGAGAGAGAGGAGGGGCAGGTACGCAGGTATTGGTGGGGGGTCAGGCCGAACTCCTCCTTGAAGCGCGCGGCAAAGCGGCCGGTGGAGTCGTAGCCACAGGCGAGGGCGGTCTGAAGCGGCGTGAGCCCCTGTTGCAACAGGGTGAGGGCGTGCCCCAGGCGTACCTGGGTCAACACCTGGCGAAAGCTGCGTCCCTCGGCGGCCAGCTTGCGGACCAGGGAGGCGCGGCTCATGGCGAAGTGGGTCGCTACCGTCTCCAGCCGGTGATCGAGACCAGGCTCTACGCTGAGGTAACGGGCCAGCCGTTCCCCCAGGGTCATGGTGGTGGCAGGAAAGAGCAGGCCAAGGCCCCCCACTTCCCTGAGCTCGCCATAAAACCCTTGCAGCAGCTGGGTCTGGGCCGTCTCGCAGAGCTGCCGCTGCGCCATGGTGGTGACGAGATCGAAGCAGAAGGCGAGGGCCGACGTCACCCTGATGGCCGGTGGCTTGAGGAGATCGAGGGTGCTCTCTGCCAGCCACTCGGCCGGTGGCGGGGCCAGCAGGGTGAGCGCCTGGGAGCGAAACGTGCCCTGCTCCGGCTGGTTGACGAAGGTGAGCCGGTGACCCGCCGGGATCAGCAGCCAGCTCTCCTTGTCAAAGGAGAGGCGCTGCTCCCGCCACCACAGCTGCTTGCGGCCCTGCTGCACCCAGATGAGGGTCGGTGCGTAGATGAGCACGCGGCGCAGGGGCTGCTGGCGGATCCCGAAGTAATGATTCAGTTGCAGCAGGGGCGTGCTCATCGGGCGGGCTCCTAGGGGGTGGTGAAGGTGGCGGTCAGGGTGGCCTTGCCAAGGGCCAGGCTGTTGAGCATGTAGCCTACCATGGCGGGTGGGGTGTTGGCCTTCACCTCCAGCGCCTTGGGCAGGGCCCAGACGGTGAACTGGTAGCGGTGCATGCCGTGACCGGCGGGTGGGCAGGGGCCGCCATAACCCTGGGTACCGTAGTCGGTGCCAAGCTCCAGCCCCTGTTTGATCTTGCCGGAGGCATTGCTCGGCAGCTCGCTCTGGCTGGCCGGCAGGTTCACCACCAGCCAGTGCCACCAGCCGCTGCCGGTGGGGGCGTCCGGGTCATAGGCGGTGATGGCGACGCTCTGGGTGCCGGCGGGCAGGCTCTGCCAGCTCAACTGGGGGGAGCGGTTCTCGCCGCTGCAACCAAAGCCGTTGAAGCTGAAGACCTTGTCCATGGGTTCACCCTCGCGGATGTCGGTACTCTTGAGGGTCATGGCGCTGGCGGGCAGGGCCGCGAGGCAGAACAGGGGCAGCAGCGGGATAATGGGGGATCTCATGATGGGCACTCCTTTGTGTGAATATGGCATTCACTCTAAGGGGGCTGGCTCAAAACAGAGTGCCAGTATGGCTCAAATTATGCCATGGAGGCGGCTTTTGTGAGCTGTTCGGGGCTTTTGAGGGGCATAAAAAAACCGGCATCCTGGGATGCCGGTTTTTGGGAGAGGCGAGGGGCCTTAGCGCAGGATCATCTCGTCACGGCCCGGGCCGACGGAGACCATGGGCACCGGCACGCCCAGCAGGGCTTCGATGCGCAGCACATAGTCCTGGGCAGCCTTGGGCAGCTCGGCGAAGGTGCGGCAGGCGCTGATGTCTTCGCTCCAGCTCTCCATCTTCTCGTAGACGGGGGTGAGGGCGGCGGTCTGCGGCCAGATCGGGTTCTCGGTGTGGGCACCTTCGTAGGCCACGCAGATCTTCAGATCCGGCAGACCGGTCAGGCAGTCCAGCTTGGTCAGGGCCACTTCGGTGGCCGCCTGCAGCTCGACGCCGTTCTTGGTGGCGACGGCATCGAAGTAACCCACGTCACGGGGACGGCCGGTGGTGGCGCCGAACTCGTTGGTGATCTTGCGGAACTCGTCCTGGTTCTCCATGGCGGTCAGCAGGGTGCCGGTACCGACGGAGGAGCTGAAGGCCTTGGCCACGGCGATGACGCGCTCCGGGCGCAGGCCCGGCAGACCGCCACCGATGCCGGCGTAGGCGCCGGAAACGTGGGAGGAGGTGACCCAGGGGTATTCGCCGTAGATGAGATCACGGCCGGCACCCAGCTGGGCTTCGAACAGCAGGGTCTTGCCTTCGGCTTGCAGTGCCTTGAGGGGCATGCTGACGTTGCAGACGGCGTCCAGCCAGGGAGCGGACACTTCCAGCAGCCAGTCGGCCATCTCCTGGGCGGTCTGGGTGAATTCGAAGTCCGGATAGAGAGCCTTCATTTGCGGCAGTTTCCAGTCCAGCATGAACTGGATGCGCTCGACCAGCACGTCCGGCTGTTTCAGCCAGCCCACCAGGATCGCCTTTTTCATGACCCGATCACCGTAAGCCGGGGCGATGCCCTGACGGGTGGAGCCGTAGGCGCTGTCACCCAGGCGTTGCTCTTCCAGGGTGTCTTCCAGCGCGTGCAGCGGCAGGCAGAGGGTGGCACGGTCAGAGATGGCGAGCTTGGGAATGACGCCGGAGGCCTTGACCTCTTCCAGCTCGACGGTGAGCTTCTCGGGGCTGATCACCATGCCGGGGCCCAGCACGACCAGGCAATCCGGGTTGAAGACGCCGCTCGGCACCTGGTGCAGCTTGAAGGTGCCCAGATCGTTGACCACGGTGTGGCCGGCGTTGTTGCCGCCCTGGAAACGAATACTGGCGCCAGCCTGGCCTGCCAGATAATCGACGATGCGGCCTTTGCCTTCATCACCCCAGTTAGCACCTACGACTACGATAGACGACATGACTCTTTCTCCTAAGACGTTAGGCGTCCATCCTAGGAGCCCCGTGAGGATTAGAAAAATTAATTATCTTTATAATTCCGATAAGGAAGCCATATAATTCCGGTGCAATTATCGACACCGCGCTCCCTTTCGTGGTGCCCGTGCCCTGGCGGCGCTGGCCCTGCCATCGACCCGGGAGAAGAGGAACCCCATGCTGGACATTCACTGGCTGCACACCTTCGTCACCCTGGCCCGGTTGCAGCACTTCGGCCAGACGGCCACCGAACTGCACATGACGCAACCCAATGTGAGCCTGCACCTCAAGAACCTGGAGCAGGCGACCCGGGTCAAGCTGGTGGAGCGCAGCCCGTTTCGCCTGACCCAGGCGGGGGAGCGGCTGCTGCAAAGCGCCGAGCGCGCCATCAACGAGCTGCAACTCTGCCAGTCCGATCTCAATGCCCTGAGCCAGTTGAGCCAGGGGACGCTCGCCATCGCCGCCAGCGACATCATCTCGCGCCTGCTGCTCATCCAGCCGTTCCAGCGCTTCAAGCAGGCCTTCCCCGGCATCGACCTCACCCTGTTCAACACCACCTCGGATCAGGCGGCGGATCTGGTGCGGGCGGGCAAGGCGGATCTGGGCTTCGTGATGGCACAAAAGCGCAGCGAGCCGCTCTTCTACACCGAGTTGCAGCAGGTGACCTGGTGTGCCCTGGGGCACGGCCTGGCCCGCTGGCAGGCGCGGGCCAGCTCGGGGGAGAGCGATCCTCTGGACGAGCCGACCCTGATCCTGCTGGGGCACGACACCCGGACCCGGGCATTGATCGACCCCTCCCTGCCCCTGCTCGGTCTGCCGAGCTGCCGCATCATGGAGGTGGGGAGCGTGGATGCCCAGCTCGACTGGGCCGAGGCGGGCTTTGGCGTCGCCATCGTGCCGGATTTCTCCCTTCACCCCAGGCTCAAGCTGACCGCCCCGGTGACCCGGCTCACCGATTTTCCCGGTACCAGCCTGGGGTACGTGGTGCGCCAGAACCAGGTGCTGTCCCGGGCCATCAAGCAACTGCTGCACTGGGTGGAGGAGGAGATCCAGAATCCGGCGCTGCTGCTGGCGCCGTGACAGGCCAGGCGCCCGTTCCCGATAACCAAGAGGCCACCCCTGGGGTGCAATGCTGTTCAGATAAGCACTTTTTTGACTGATTATTCATAAATTGGATTTGAGTTGAGGGGGCAAGGCTGTGTC
>NZ_JAPDBZ010000118.1:0-12867 GCF_027705505.1 Aeromonas sp. QDB56 | reverse complement strand
CTGCAAAGTAAACTGGATGGCTTTCTTGCCGCCAAGGATCTGATGGCGCAGGGGATCAAGATCTGATCAAGAGACAGGCATTGATGATGGTCGGGATCTCCATGTACCAGGAGTAAGGAGAGGCCGTCTTGGGATCCACCGCGCGCTGGAAGGCAAAGACGAAGTCATGAGCGGTGACGGGATCCCCGTTGGACCACTTGGCATCCTTGCGCAGGTGGAACACGTAATGTTTGTTGTCCTTGGTTTCCCAGGACTCGGCGACGCCAGGCAGGGTTTCACCCTTGGGGCCGGAGGAGACGAGACCTTCGAACAGGTCACGCAATACGTTGGATTCGGGGGTACCTTCCACTTTCTGGGGATCCAGGGTGGCGGGTTCGGAACCATTGCCTTTCACCAGGGTTTGCTCGGGAGCAAGCTTGGTACCGGCGGGGACATCGGCGGCGTGAGCCAGGGTGGCGCCACCGAAAAGTGCAGTCAATAAAAGGGTATTAATAATTGTTTTTCTATGAGTCATTTCCATACTCCAACAAGAACATTCCATGCATTTGTTATCCACGAGACAAACACCTCGCTGCCCGCATAATTCCCTGACAATTCTGATAATGCAATAGATATCATCAGGAACAGGCCTCTTTCATGGTCAAAAAAACAACTTAAAACCATTTATTCAGCATTTAAATATCCCGAGGTGGTCGTTTTTCGTACAAGGCCGCTCGATTCTAGGAAATGACCAACAAAAAAGAAACAATAAAAAGCCGGTCACAAGGACCGGCTCCGACAAAAACGGACCTGGCTCACACCAGACCGGGGAAGACTCCCTTGATGCCCGCCACGATGATCTCGATGCCAAGGGACATCATGATGAGACCCATGATACGGGTCACCACGTTGATGCCGGTGTTGCCCATCAGCTTGAACAGCAGGGGAGCAGCCCGGAAGATGAGCCAGGAACAGCAGGCAAACGCCACCACCACCATGAACATGCCGGCCATCTGGGGCAGGGTCTTCTGGCTGGCATAGACGATGGAAGAGGAGATGGCACCGGGTCCGGCCATCAGCGGCAGTGCCAGGGGCACCACGGCAATAGATTCACGCGCAGCCAGTTCACCCTTCTCCTGCTTGTTGTGCTTCACCTCCCCCAGCTTGCCCTGCAGCATGGACCAGGCGATCAGGGTGATCAGCGAGCCACCGGCAATGCGAAACGACGCCAGGGAGATGCCGAAACTGTCGAGGATGAGCTGTCCCATGCACATGGAGACCATCAGGATGATCATCACGGCAATGTGGGCGGTGGTGTTGGTCTTGCGTCGATCCTCCGGCGACATGTGGCCCGTCAGGCTCACAAAGACCGGCAACAGACCCAGCGGGTTGATGATCGCGAACAGGCCGACGAAAAATTTCAGGTATAAAGAGAAGTCTATTGCTGCCATAGGCGCCATCCAGAACCAATACGAGCCACAAGGGGCCAGCCCCCAAACTGCGCGTAAATTTACACCATGGCTTTTCCCTTCTCCAATCAAATAATCTCACCCTTACCGCAATGCTGTTCAGATAAGCACATTTTTGACTAATTATTCATAAATGCGACTTGAGTTGGGGGAGCAAGGCTGTTTCCAGTCGATGTTCCTTCAGCCTTTATCCAGCGTGGCTTGCAATAGAAAGAGGGAGGCATCATGCCTCCCTCATTTTTTAGCCCTGATACTACGTGGACTGGAACTCAAATTCTCTTAAGTGAACAGCATTGCACCCTTACCGGGGCTTTTCAGTTAGTTCCGCTAATGTATCGAAAAAATTCAACATATCGGGTTGTTAAGGGAGAGAGGTCGCCATTAACATCGCCGGGTGCCATGGCAGCGCGTTATATCAACCCTCAGCCAAGAAACGATATTTTCGGCAAATGGCACCCTTGCTTCTCACCACGCCTGCTTGCCGCCCCCACCCGCTCCTGTGACCCCGATTTTTGGCCTTTCTCACCCTGGTGCGGCGCCAGTGGGGCCGGCTGTGAAGAGGTGACACGCTCCCTGCCACCGCCAGATGTGCTGTTTCGCCAGGGCGACTGGATGAAAACAACAACCCCTTTCTCAACATAAATGAAACGTCAGGGGAGTGGACGTTCTGCCACCATCACGGCGATACCGCCTCCCCCCATCCCGGCCAAGGCGAGAATTCATCGGATCCCCTTCCCTGAGCAGATATTCCAAGGGCGCATGACAGCAGCTCGTGGTGCCAAGAAAGGATGACACACTCCCGTAACATAGTGGTGCGACAAGGGGTGAAACAAAATTTCTTTTGTTCTTTTGTTACATATGATCCAGATCAATCTTTTCTGACACATCCCGACCCTATAATCGAGCCATAAAACAGTTTACTAAGGCATGTAAATACCCCGTTATGGTGATTCTCGCCTTGACAAGGTGGCTATAATTGCCGGGCATTGCCAAGGTCTTACTAAACAGTTTTCAAATCATCAGGAGATAAACATGGCAGTAACCAATTTGGCTGAACTGGATGCACTGGTTGCCCGCGTCAAAGAAGCACAGCGTCAATTCGCCAGCTTCTCGCAAGAGCAGGTAGACAAGGTCTTCCGTGCCGCCGCCCTGGCCGCCAGCAACGCCCGTATCCCCCTGGCCCAGATGGCCGTGGCTGAATCCGGTATGGGTATCATCGAAGACAAGGTTATCAAAAACCACTTCGCCTCCGAATACATCTACAACGCCTATAAAGATGAAAAGACCTGCGGCATCCTGAGCCAGGACGACGAGATGGGCACCATCACCATCGCCGAGCCGGTAGGCATCATCTGCGGTATCGTACCGACCACCAACCCGACTTCCACTGCGATCTTCAAGGCCCTCATCTCCCTGAAGACCCGCAATGCCATCATCTTCTCCCCGCACCCCCGCGCCAAGAACTCCACCAATACCGCTGCCAAGCTGGTACTGGATGCAGCCGTGGCTGCCGGTGCGCCGAAAGACATCATCGGCTGGATTGATCAACCCTCCGTCGAACTCTCCAATGCCCTGATGCGTCACGACGACATCAACCTGATCCTGGCCACCGGTGGCCCGGGCATGGTGAAGGCCGCCTACTCCTCCGGCAAACCCGCCATCGGTGTGGGTGCGGGCAACGTGCCCATCGTCATCGACGAAACCGCCGACGTGAAGCGTGCCGTCGCCTCCATCCTGATGTCCAAGACCTTCGACAACGGCGTGGTCTGTGCCTCCGAGCAGGCTGTCATCGTGGTCGACTCCATCTACAACCAGGTCAAGGAGCGTTTCGCGACCCACGCCGGCTACATCCTCTCCAAGGACGAAGCGGACAAGGTGCGTAAAGTGCTGCTGATCAACGGCGCCCTGAACGCCGACATTGTGGGCCAGCCGGCCACCAAGATCGCCGCCATGGCCGGTGTGACCGTGCCTGCCACCACCAAGATCCTCATCGGTGAAGGTCTGGAACTCTGCGCGGAAGACGAGTTCGCTCACGAAAAACTCTCCCCGACGCTGGGTATGTTCCGTGCCAAGAACTTCGAAGAAGCCGTCGAAATGGCCTGCGACATGGTCAACATCGGTGGTATCGGCCACACCTCCGGTCTCTATACCGACCAGGATCGCAATGCCGACCGCATCAAGTACTTCGGCGACAAGATGAAGACCGCCCGTATCCTCATCAACACCCCCTCCACCCAGGGTGGGATCGGTGACCTGTACAACTTCGCGCTGGCCCCGTCCCTGACCCTGGGTTGCGGCTCCTGGAGTGGTAACTCCATCTCCGAGAACGTCGGTCCCAAGCACTTGATCAACAAGAAGACAGTCGCAAAACGGGCAGAAAATATGCTGTGGCACAAACTTCCGAAATCCATCTACTTCCGTCGTGGTTCCCTGCCGATCGCCCTGGGCGACCTGGAAGGCAAGAAGCGCGCCATGGTGGTGACCGACCGCTTCCTGTTCAACAACGGCTATGCCGATGAAGTGGTTCGCCTGCTCAAGAAGCTGAACATGGAAGTGGAGATCTTCTACGAAGTGGAAGCCGACCCCACCCTGTCCGTGGTCCGCAAGGGCGCCGAGATGGCCAACTCCTTCAAGCCGGACGTGATCGTCGCCCTGGGTGGTGGTTCACCCATGGATGCCGCCAAGATCATGTGGGTCATGTACGAGCACCCGGACACCGCGTTCGAAGACCTGGCCATGCGCTTCATGGACATCCGCAAGCGTATCTACAAGTTCCCGAAAATGGGCGTTAAGGCCGAACTGGTCTGTATCACCACCACGTCCGGTACCGGTTCTGAAGTGACCCCGTTTGCGGTCGTGACCGACGACGCCACCGGCATGAAGTACCCGCTGGCCGACTACGAGCTGACCCCGAACATGGCCATCGTGGATGCCAACCTGGTGATGGGCATGCCCAAATCCCTGTGTGCCTTCGGTGGTATCGACGCCGTGACCCACGCCATGGAAGCCTATGTCTCCGTGCTGGCCAACGAATACTCCGACGGTCAGGCGCTGCAAGCCCTGAAACTGCTGAAGGACTACCTGCCCTCCAGCTACATCAACGGCGCCAACGACCCGGTTGCCCGCGAGAAGGTGCACAACGCCGCCACCATCGCCGGTATCGCGTTCGCCAACGCCTTCCTGGGTGTATGCCACTCCATGGCTCACAAACTGGGTGCCGAGTTCCACATTCCGCACGGCCTGGCCAACGCCCTGCTGATCAGCAACGTCATCCGCTACAACGCGAACGACAACCCGACCAAGCAGACCGCGTTCTCCCAGTACGACCGTCCGCAGGCTCGCCGTCGCTACGCCGAAGTGGCTGACCACCTGGGCCTGACCGCTGCCGGTGACCGTACCGCCGCCAAGATCGAGAAGCTGCTGACCTGGCTGGACGAGCTGAAGGCCACCCTGGGGATCCCGGCCTCCATCCGCGAAGCCGGCGTGAACGAAGCGGACTTCCTGGCCAAGGTAGACCAGCTGGCCCTGGAAGCCTTCGATGACCAGTGCACCGGCGCCAACCCGCGCTACCCGCTGATCACCGAGCTGAAAGCCATCCTGATGGACACCTACTACGGCCGTCCCTTCATCGAGGAAGCCCCTGCTGCCGCCCCGGTTGCAGCCAAGGTCGACACCAAGGTGGACAACAAGAAAAAATCCAAGGCCTGATAAACGCCACGGATGACAAGTGCCCGCGCACATGCGCGGGCTTTTTTGTTTGTCTATCTGTTTAATTTTGCTAGCTTGTTGATAGGCAAATTCGACAGAAGAGCTAGTCCATGGCGCTGATACAGGCCTCTATCGAGCAGTTGAGAGTCGGCCACTACATCCATCTTCCCACGGGATGGACGAGCCACCCTTTCATGTTCAACGCCTTCAAAATCAAGGACCAGCAGCAGCTCGACATCATCCGCCACCTCGACCTGACCCTGCTGATGGTGGATCCCGACAAGAGCGATCTGCCGGTAGAGCCCCTGCTGCGGGCCGAACCCGTTCCCTCTCTTGAGATGAGCGACACCGGGGATACCGCCCCCTCTTCTGAGGGCCCCACCTTCGACGAAAAGGCGTTCAGGCGCTCCCTTCGCATCGCGGACAAGGCGTTCGGTCAATCCCTGTCAGATCTTCGCGACGCCCTTGGCGCCCTCAACCTCAAACCGGACGAAGGCCTGGCCAATACTGCGCAGATAGTGCGCAGCACCGCCGCCCGTCTGGCAGAACACCAGGGGCCGCTCGGTCTGCACCTCATCCGCAGCCAGAACACGGATACCCTGCTGCAACACAGCCTGAGCGTGGCCTTCATCGCCATGCTGATGGCACGGGAGCTTGGCATGAATCCCGTCGAGATCGAGGAGACCGGTCTGGCGGGCCTGATCCACGACATCGGCGAGCTCAGGATCCCGAGCCAGATCATCCAGAAGCGTGGGGAGCCAGCAAGGCGGAGCAGAATTTCCTCAACATGCACCCCCAGTACGGACTGGAGATGCTCAACCAGTTGCAGGCTTTCGAACCCAGGATCCGCGAGGTCGCCTACCTGCATCACGAACGCCTCGATGGCAGCGGTTTTCCCCTCGGGATCAAGGGCGACAAGATCCCCCCCTCGCCCGCCTCATCGGGCTGGTGGATCACTATGACGAGCTGCTTCACCCGCGCAGCGGCCTCAACCCGCCGGGGCCCAGCCAGGTGATCGGCCAGCTCTACAAGCTCTCCCAGAAGAAGTTCGAGCAAACCCAGGTCAGGTTGCTGATAAAGGTGCTGGGGGTCTATCCACCGGGTTCCCTGGTGCGCCTGGATGACGATGCCCTGGCCCTGGTGCTCTCCACCGAGCCCAGCATGCCCCTCAGACCCAAGGTGCTGCCCTACCTCAAGGGGCAGCGGCCGGAAGGGGTGGCCATGATCGATCTGCGGGAAGATGCGCGAAGCATCGTCGCCACCCTCAGACAGGAAGAGCTAGACGACGCGCAACGCGCCTTTTTCGGTCTGGGTCGGCGGGTCTGTTACTATTTCGCCTTCTGAGTTATCCCCAGAAGCTGGGGATAACTCATTGGACAAACCTGAATAATTGCTCAGGTCCCCTCGAAATCGTCCACCATTGGAGCTGGATAAAAAACGCCCAGCCGATGGCCGGGCGGAGCATGCCACATCCGTGTGGTGTATCCGGTGGATACCTTCATGCTCGCATCAGCAATATCAAGCGGGCACCGATTACACAAATATCAATTTAACGTGCTGATTTTATATGGTTTTATTTTTCCATTCTGGCAAACTGCCGCAGCGTTCAGCCCGCAGCCCGCATCAAGACGGGCTCAGGCTCACCCTGCGTCATGACAACGCCCGGCTCCGGCGTGGTGTTTGAGGAAGCTTTTTTATGCAACTAGTCCTCTCTCTGCTCCAGCAGATGAGCGTCAGCCTGGTCATCGCCTACCTTTTTTCCAAAAGCCCCCTGTTGCGTCCCCTGGCCAACTACTCCGTCAGGCTGCCCCACAAGGTGCTCATCTATGTCATCTTCTCCTGCTTTTGCATCCTGGGAACCTATGTGGGCCTCGACATCGATGACGCCATCGCCAACACCCGGGCGGTCGGTGCCGTACTGGGGGGACTACTGGGTGGCCCCCTGGTGGGATGCCTGGTAGGGCTGACCGGCGGCCTGCACCGCTATACCCTGGGGGGGTTCACCGATCTCGCCTGCGCCATCTCCACCACCTGCGAAGGCTTGCTGGGGGGGCTGGTGCACTGGCGGCTGATGCGGGCAGGCAGGGTCAATGACCTCTTTGCCCCCAGGGTCGCCTTCTTTACCACTTTCGTGGCCGAGATCATGCAGATGGTGATCATCCTGCTGGTTGCCACCCCCTTCGACAAGTCCCTGCTGCTGGTGCGCACCATCGCCACCCCCATGATCCTCGCCAACTCCTGCGGGGCGGCGCTCTTCATCAGCATGATCCGCGACCAGCAGCGGATGTACGAAAAGTTCTCCCGGGTCTTCTCCGCCAAGGCGCTCACCATCGCCAACCGTACCGTCGGCATCATGAGCCAGGGGTTCACTCCGGAGGCCAGCGGCAAGATAGCCCATATCGTTCAGGAAGAGACCGGCGTCGGCGCCGTCGCCATCACGGACACCGACAAGATCCTCGCCTTCATAGGCACCGGAGAAGATCACCACAAGCCGGGCACCCCCATCACCTCGGCGATCACCCTGCAAGCCATCGCCCAGAACAAGGTGCTGTTCGCCGATGGCAACAGCCAGCCCTATCGTTGCAGCATCTCCCCCCAGTGCCAGCTCGGCTCCGTGCTGGTGATCCCCCTGCAGGGTGACGAGGGAGTGATCGGCACCATCAAACTCTATGAGCCCAAGAAGCGGCTCTTCCTCAAGATCAATCACACCCTGGGAGAAGGGATCGCCAACCTGTTGTCCCAGCAGCTGCTGGCAGGCCGCCTGGAGCAGCAGCAGCGCCTGCTGGTGCAATCCGAGCTCAAGCTGGTGCAGGCACAGATAAACCCCCACTTCCTGTTCAACACCCTCAACACCATCAGCGCCATTACCCGCCGCGATCCGGGACGGGCACGGGAGCTGCTGCTGCACCTCTCCCGCTTCTTTCGCAACAACCTCAAGCGCCAGAGCGGCCTGACCACGCTGCGTGAGGAGCAGGAGCACTGCCTCTCCTACCTGGAGATAGAGCAGGCCCGCTTTGGCGAGCGGCTTACCGTCATCAACGAGATCCCGCCCCACCTTGCCGAGGTGCAACTGCCGAGCTTCACCCTGCAGCCCCTCATCGAGAATGCCATCAAGCACGGCATCTGCTCCCTGCTGGGAGAGGGGCGACTTCGCCTCTTCGCGAGGGAAACCCCCGAGGCGATCACCCTTTGCGTCGAAGACAACGCCGGGGCCTGGCAGCCATCCGGCCAGGGGGATGGCCTGGGGATGAGCCTGGTGGACAAGCGCCTCAAGAGCGCCTTTGGCGAGCGCTATGGCATTGACGTCCAGTGGGAGCCGGAGCAATGGACCCGGGTCTCCCTGACACTCCCACGACAACCCCGCACCACCGCCAAGGAGATGACATGATCCGCACCCTGATCGTCGATGACGAGCCCTATGCCCGCGAGGAGCTGGCAGAGCTGCTGGCCAGCGATCCCGACATCGAGATCCTGGGCATGGCGGGCAACGCCATCGAGGCGCTCGGCCTCATCCAGCAACTCAAGCCGGATGTGGTGTTTCTCGATATCCAGATGCCCAAACTCAGCGGCATGGAGCTGGTGGCCATGCTCGATCCCCTGCCCCGCATCGTCTTTGTCACCGCGTTCGACGACTACGCCATCCAGGCGTTCGAGGAGAACGCCTTCGATTACCTGCTCAAGCCGGTGGAGCCGGCGCGCCTCGCCAAGACCCTGGCGCGGCTCAGGCAGGACATCACCCCGCAACCGGTCGGAACCCTGGCCCCGACCATCCACCATATCCCCGGATACCTGCACAACCGGGTGCGGCTGCTCCCAACCTCCCAGGTGGAGTACGCCTTCTCCGATCTCGGCGGCGTCCATGTCGCCTGCCAGGGCGAGCTGTTTCACACCCAGCTCACCCTCAAGTCCCTCGAGGAGAAGACCCCGCTGCTGCGCTGTCACCGCCAGTATCTGGTGGCCCCGGCCGCCATCTTCGAAATCCGTTTGCTGGAGAATCAGCTGGCGGAGATCGTGACCCCGAGCGGGGCCCGGGTACCGGTCAGCCGCCGCTACCTCAAGGAGCTAAAAGACGAGCTGGGACTGGAATAAAACAGGGCGCGATGTGCGCCGGATCACAGCGGACAACCGCTCGGGTCGCCATGTCGCCGCTCACCCCCTCTCACCTGCCGTTAACAGAAGTCCCCCCCTACACTGGCTGCGCACACCAAAAAATAACAAAGCAGGAGCGTAGCAATGATCTGGTTCTTCCTCTGTGTCGGCTTGTTGATAGCCGGCTACTTCATATACGGCAAATTCATCGAACGGATATTCGGGCCCAAACCCGAGTTGAAGACCCCCGCCATCACCATGGCGGACGGGGTGGACTATGTCCCCATGTCGGACAAGAAGGTCTACCTGGTTCAACTGCTCAACATCGCAGGCGTCGGCCCCATCTTCGGCCCCATCCTGGGTGCCCTCTATGGTCCGGTCGCCATGCTCTGGATCGTCTTTGGCTGCATCTTCGCCGGTGCGGTCCACGACTATTTCTCCGGCATGCTGTCGGTACGCGCCAGGGGCGCCTCGGTGCCGACCGTGGTCGGTGAGCACCTGGGCACCGCCGCCAAGCACTTCATGAACCTCTTTGCCGTGGTGCTCCTGATGCTGGTGGGCGTGGTCTTCGTCCTGAGCCCGGCGGGCCTGCTCGCCAACCTCACCTCCACCGATCTGGTCTACTGGATTGCGGCCATCTTCGCCTACTACATCCTCGCGACCATCGTCCCCATCGACAAGATCATCGGCCGCTTCTACCCCATCTTCGGTGCGCTGCTGGTCTTCATGTCGGTCGGCCTCATCATCGGCCTCATCGTCTCCGGCAAGGGCTTCTACAACACAGGGATGGACTTCTCCAACCTGCACCCGACGGACCTGCCGCTCTGGCCGCTGCTGTTCATCACCATCGCCTGTGGTGCCGTCTCCGGTTTCCACGCCACCCAGTCCCCGCTGATGGCGCGCTGCATGCAGAACGAGAGCTCCGGTCGCTTCATCTTCTACGGAGCCATGATAGGGGAAGGGATCATCGCCCTCATCTGGTGCACCCTGGGTCTCTCCTTCTACGACAGCACCGAGGCACTCAACGCCACCCTGGCCAGCGGCGGCCCCTCTGCCGTGGTGCACGAAGTCTCCACCAGCCTGCTCGGTACCGTGGGCGGCATCCTGGCGATCCTCGGCGTGGTGATCCTGCCCATCACCTCCGGTGACACCGCGTTTCGCAGCGCCCGCCTCATCGTGGCGGACTTCCTGAACCTGACCCAGAAGCCCATGGCCAAGCGTCTGCTCATCGCCATCCCCATGTTCATCCTTGGTTTCATCATCTCCAAGGCCGAGTTCGGGGTGATCTGGCGCTACTTCGGCTGGGCCAACCAGACCACCGCCGTCATCATGCTGTGGGCTGCGGCCGCCTACCTCATCAAGGAAGGCAAGCTGCACTGGGTATGCACCATTCCCGCCATCTTCATGACCGCAGTGGTCATCACCTACCTGGCCAACGCCCCCATCGGTTTCGGCCTCGAGATGAATGTTTCCACCATCATCGGTCTGGTGAGCACCGCCCTCATCACCCTCGCCTTCCTGGTGAAATTCAGGCCCTCCCAACTGAGAGAGGCCAAGGAGAACTGAGGCGTCAGCTTCTCTTCATGACAAGAGGCCCGGCATTGCTGCCGGGCCTCTGCTTTTCGTGGTCACTCCCTGACGGGGGGCTCGGCGGGATCGGGCGCCCGGGCCGGCGCCTGATACCACTGCTCCCTGGCCACCAGCACAGCCTGCTCCGGCTGGGCAATGAAGTTGGGGGACATGATCTGCACCCCGAACTCGTTGAATACATCCTGAATATGGCCATGGAGTTCCGTCTTGACCACCGCAGGGAGTTCGCTTGCCTTCATCCTCACCTGCAACTCGTACTCCACATACCAATCCTGCAGATTCAACTGCCGCACCAGGGGAGCTTCATCCTGATTGAGCCGGGTGCAGCGCCGCGCGGCCAGCTCCAGCATGGCATGTACCTGACGCCAGGGGGTGTCATAACCGATGGTCACCTTGGTCAACAGGACCACCCCCTTCTCGCCCGCCAGCCGTGTCAGGTTCACCACCTTGCCCCCCACCACCACCGCATTGGGCAGCGTGACCTCGTGATCCTGTCGCGTCACCAGCTTGGTCGAGAGGGCATTGAGCTCGCTCACCATCCCCTCCACCTCGCCGATCTGCACCAGATCCCCTGGCCGCAGTGCGCGGGAGTAAATGAGCACCAGGCCGCTCATGGCATGGTTCATGATACCGGCCGATCCCAGTGTCACCATCAGACCGAAGAAGACGCTGATCCCCTTGAAGGCATCGGAATCCGCACCCGGCAGATAGGGGTAGGCCACCGTCAGGGCAAACAGCCAGATCACCACTGACAGCAGTCGCCGGGTGGCGCCTATGGTCTCGGCGTGCAAACCCTGCACCCGAAACTGGCCACGCTCGATGCGGTCGAAGAGGATGGCCCACATCTTGATGAAGAAACGGGTGATGACCACGATAAGCAGCACGGTTACCAGACCGGGCATGGCGGCAATCATGCCCTCCAGCATGTCGCCACACAGGGCAAACAGGGATTCCCCAAGCTGATAGCTCCAGGCCCGGGTCTGGGGGAACAGGCCGAGCACATAGGTCAGCCAGCCATAGGTGAGCATGAAGATGAGCAGCAGCGTGATGAGGCCGAGCAAGCGGACCTCGACATTCCCGGTGACCTGGCGCCAGGAGTGGGGGACCAGCCCCTTCTGCAGCAACAGGCGGTTGGCCAGCCACTTTCTGACTCGCCGATGGCCCCGCTGCAACAGCCAGATGAGGCCGAAGAAGATCAGGCTGACCACCACCGCCAAGCCGACGGCTCTGAGCAAATAGGGGGTCGAGTGCAGCTCGAGATACTTGATGCGCACGCCGTCGAGCCGATGCAGGACACGTTCGGCCGCCTGATCCAGGGTCAGCTCGTCGAATTCATCAAGGTCCCCTTCCAGCAACACCAGAATGCGCTTGCCATTGACCAGAAACTCCCGGCTCTCCTGGCCGTGTCGGCTGCCTTTCGTCACGGCCACAGGCGTCATGAGGTCGCTTGGCTCCATCCGCTGAACTAGCTCATGGGCCAGCCGTACCCTGGCCGCCCCATCCAGGTTGCCATATTTAGCCGTCAGCATGACGATGGGTTCATGAAGCAGGACCAGGGTCTGTGCCAACTCCTGCTCATTGGGCTCCATTCTGGGTTCGGCGGTCCAGCCGAGGCGGGACCACAACAGGCAGATCAGCAACAGGCCAAGCCGCCATCCTTTGCCACTGCACCATTCGTTCATCAGGTTCACCTCTCACCTTGCCCGGGCATCTATTGCTGTTTGATTTTATCTAACCAAATCAATTTTGTGTGTTAAATGAGCAACCGATGAACCATGCCTGTACCGCCACACCAACTCTCCGATTGCAGACTTGCACCGAGGGCATATGCTGTCATTATTGCCGAAGCCTCGACTCGACAATCGAAGCATTGTTAGCGACTCAGACGGGAGAAATCGATGGTACTTGACTACATTGCCCTGGGGATCCTGGTGTTTGTCGTCTTGGTCATGTTCTTTGACATCCTCCCCCACCTTAGCGCTTCGCGTCACAGGAGGGGGATTCCCATTACTGGGTGATAGCTGCTCGCGCA
>NZ_JAPDBZ010000117.1:0-13006 GCF_027705505.1 Aeromonas sp. QDB56 | reverse complement strand
CTGCTGTCTGAATGAACAATATTTGTTCGAATGTATGGGGTTGTTCAAAGTATAAACACTGATGCGTCAGCCCTGGGCCGGGATAACCCCGGCCCATCTGCTCGCTTATACGGTGGCTTCGCGGGTGTAACGCTTGGCTTTGTATTGCGGGTTCATCAGGTTCTCGATGGAGAGGATCTCGTCCAGCTGTTCGGCGGTCAGCAGGCCGCGTTCCAGCACGACTTCGCGGACGTTCTTGCCGGTTTGGGCACAGATCTTGCCGACGATGTCGCCTTCATGGTGACCGATGAAGGGGTTCAGGTAGGTCACGATGCCGATGGAGTTCAGCACGTGGTTCATGCAGATGTCCGGGTTGGCGGTGATGCCTTCCACGCACTTCTCGCGCAGGGAGATGCAGGCTTTTTCCATCAGGCTCAGGGATTCGAACATGGCCTGACCGATCACCGGCTCCATGACGTTCAGCTGCAGCTGACCGGCCTCGGCGGCGAAGGTGATGGTGACGTCGTTGCCGAATACCTTGAAGCAGGACTGGTTGACCACTTCCGGAATGACCGGGTTGACCTTGGCCGGCATGATGGAGGAGCCAGCCTGCATTTCCGGCAGGTTGATCTCTTTGAGCGCGGTGCGCGGGCCGGAGGAGAGCAGACGCAGGTCATTACAGATCTTGGAGAGCTTCATGGCCAGGCGCTTGACCGCACCGTGCAGCATCACATAGGCGCCGCAGTCGGAGGTCGCTTCGATGAGGTCCTCTGCCGGTACGTAGGCACGACCGGTGATCTCGGCCAGACGCTTGATGGCAAGACCGGAGTACTCGGGCGGGGTGTTCAGACCGGTACCGATGGCGGTGGCGCCCAGGTTCACTTCCAGCAGCAGCTCCTGGCAACGCTTGATGGATTTGATCTCTTCACGCAGGGTGACGGCGAAGGCGTGGAACTCCTGACCCAGGGTCATGGGCACGGCGTCCTGCAACTGGGTACGGCCCATTTTCAGGATATGTTTGAATTCCTTGGCTTTGACATCGAAGGCCGCGATGAGGGCTTCCAGAGCGTGCAGGGTGGTGTCGGTGCTGTTGACCACGGCCACGCGGAAACCGGTGGGGTAGGCATCGTTGGTGGACTGGCACTTGTTGACGTGATCGTTGGGGTTGATGACGTCGTAGCGACCCTTTTCAAGTCCCATCAGCTCGAGGGCGATGTTGGCCAGCACTTCGTTGGTGTTCATGTTGACGGAGGTACCGGCGCCGCCCTGGTAGACATCGACCGGGAACTGATCGAAGCACTTGCCGGTGTTCAGCATCAGGTCGCAGGCTTTGACAATCTTGTCTGCGATCTCGGGACGGATGGTGCCCAGCTCACCGTTGGCCAGTGCAGCCGCCTTCTTGGTCAGGACCATGCCACGAACAAACTCGGGAACGTCAGAAATCTTCTGAGTGCTGATCTTGAAGTTTTCAACAGCGCGCAGGGTGTGCACGCCGTAGTAGAGGTCGTTGGAAACTTCTTTGGTGCCCAGCAGGTCTTCTTCAATGCGGACGTTCTTGATGTCGCTCATTGTTATGCCTCAGAAATCAAATAAATGGAAACGATCCTCACCGAGTGGTCGCGATTTCCCTACGCACATTTCATCCTGAAGCACCACACATCGGGTGGGGCAGTTGGGAGCCAGTTGCTCCCTGTGCAATGACTGGTGTTGATGTTACCTCAATTGAGGTATCCGGTATTAGATCTGGATCACTAAATTTGAGGCAACCTCAAATTTCTTGTGGTCATTAAACAGATATTGCAATCGGGCGATTAACTTTGACAGAACAACCACCTCAATCCCAGTTGGGCGGACAAATATTTATCCGTATTCCGGCGCCTGCGGCAGGAGAGGCTTGAAAAATGATCAACCAGCCCCATTTTAATGTCAGAAGACCTGAACCCGGCGCGCCAGCATCAGCGATGTGCGGCTGCCGACCGGACACCCCGGGTCCATTCATTCATCGCTCCGAGGTTGCTATGGGCAAGTTGTTACTGTTGTTGGTCGGGCTGGTATTGCTGGAGCTCACCGTCATGATCAAGGTGGGCTCCGTGATCGGGGCCTTGCCGACCGTTGGCTTGCTGGTGCTGACCGTCGTGCTGGGATCGTCGCTGGTGCGCAGCGAGGGGATCAAGACCCTGCTCACTGCCCAGCAGAAGATGCAGCTGGGGGAGATGCCCGGCCGCGAGGTGATGGGTGGCATGATGCTGGCGCTGGCGGGCTTGTTGCTGATTATCCCGGGATTTGTGAGCGATATTGTCGGCATCCTGCTGCTGCAGCCCTGGCTGCGCAACATGCTGGCCGACAAGCTGATTGGCAGCAATCAGTTCAGGATGCAGATGGGGGGCTTCCAGGCTCGCCAGCAGCCGTTTGAACCGGGCCCGGGCGATGACAGGCCCGGACAATCCCCGCGAGGCGGTGGCAACACCATCGAAGGGGAGTTCGAACGCAAAGAGTAATCGCGAGCCTCGGGCTGTGCCGTCAGGATCTCCCCTGACGGCACAGCCGCTCGAATCTGTGGCGGGCATACCCCCATGCCAGCAATCCGGCGGCCAGGTTCGCCAGCAGCATCCCCAGATAGATCCCCTGTTCTCCCCCCAGTTTTGCCCCCAGCCAGGCCCCTGGCAGCAAGAAGGCAAACAGTCTGATGCCGTTTATCAGCAGTGACACCGCCGATGCCCTGACGCCGTTGAGCGCCGAGGCCAGCAGCATCACCATGCCCTGAAAGCCGTAGCCAATGGGGACCAGATGTAGATAGAGCACGATGAGTCGCACCACTTGCGGATGATCGCTGAACAGATCGGCGATGAAGGGTGCGAGAAGCCAGGTCAGCACGTAGACCCCAAGCTGGAACAGCAGGGCGAAGCGCATGCAGAGCAGCAGGGCGGCCTTGGCTCGGGCCGGATTCCCGGCGCCGCAGTTCTGCGAGATGAAGGGGGCCAGCACGGAAGAGAGCGCCATCATCACGATGAGCAGCAAGGCCTCGACCCGGGATGCCGCGCCGTAGGCGGCGACCACCTCGGTTCCCAGCCCGGCGAAAATGATCATCAACACGGCGTTGGCCAGTGGGTTGAGCATGTTGGTAAACGATGCGGGCACAGCCACATGGAGCAGGGTGCGCCAATGGGCCAGCAACTGCGGGCGCGGGGAGAGGCGCCAGCGCAGCAGGCCCTCGCGGTGGCGCAATATATAGAGGCTGACCAGCATGGCCATCAGCCAGGAGAGGGTGGTGGCGATGGCGGCGCCCCGAATGCCCCACTCGGGGAAGGGGCCCGGCCCGAAGATGAGCAGAGGATCCAGCACGCCGTTGACCAGACCGGCGACCCCCATCACCAGACTGGGGGTCTTGGTATCCCCCGTGGTCCGGATGGCCGCATTGCCGACCATGGGCACGACCAGCATGGGGACGGTCAGATACCAGATGAGCATGTAATCGTGGATGAGGGAGATGAGCTCGGGGCTGGCCCCCAGCAGGGTGAACAGAGGGGTAATGGTCATTGCCCCCAGTCCGGCAAGCAGACTCACCAGGATGACGGCGAGGAACAGGCAGTCTGTGGTGATGCGGGCTGCCTCGTCGTGGCGACCCTGCCCCAGGGCATGACCGAGCAGGGCGCACAGGCCCGCGCCCAGCCCCATGGTCAGGGAGGTGACCACGAAGGTGACCGGGAAGGTGAAGCTGATGGCGGCCAGCGCCTGGGTACCCAGCATGCCGATGAAGAAGGTATCGACCAGGTTGAAGGCCAGGATGGCGATGATGCCCAGGATCATGGGGCCCGTCATGCGCAGCAGCATGGGCGTCATGGGAGCGGTCAGCATGGGATTGGGTCGGCTCAAGGCAGAGTCTCTAGGTGCTTTGGGCCTGAATGCTGGCCGTCTCCATCCGCCTTCCTGATTGGGGATGGGTGATCCATCGAAGGTGTTCATAGTACGTGAAAATATTTTTTTTGTATTTGCCCTTGAAGGGCTAGCCCTGTTGCCCCAGATCAGGGGCATGACAAATTTGGCCGATTGCGGCCATTCCTCAAGCAACACAGAGACTCATTTTGGGAGAGTTATCGATGAAAATTCGTCCACTGCACGACCGCGTCATCATCAAGCGCATCGAAGCTGAAGCCAAATCCGCTGGCGGCATCGTCTTGACTGGCACTGCGGCCCAGAAGTCCACCCGTGGTGAAGTTCTTGCCGTGGGGACTGGTCGAATTCTGGACAATGGGGATGTCAAAGCACTGGCCGTCAAGGTGGGTGACAAGGTGATCTTCAACGAAGGCTACGGCGTGAAGACCGAAAAGCTGGATGGCCAGGACGTACTGATCCTGTCCGAGACCGACATCCTGGCGATTGTCGAAGAGTAATCACCCTCCCTCTTTTCCCGAATTGATTTAAGGATTGAAGAACATGGCAGCTAAAGAAGTTAAGTTTGGCAACGAAGCTCGCATCAAAATGCTGGAAGGCGTCAACATCCTGGCCGATGCCGTCAAGGTGACCCTGGGCCCGAAAGGCCGCAACGTGGTGCTGGACAAGTCCTTCGGCGCCCCGACCATCACCAAGGATGGCGTCTCCGTTGCTCGTGAAATCGAACTGGAAGACAAGTTCCAGAACATGGGTGCCCAGATGGTCAAGGAAGTCGCTTCCAAGGCCAATGACGCCGCCGGTGACGGTACCACCACTGCCACCGTACTGGCTCAAGCCATCGTCAACGAAGGCCTGAAGGCCGTTGCCGCCGGCATGAACCCCATGGATCTGAAGCGTGGTATCGACAAGGCCGTTGTGGCTGCCGTTGCCGAGCTGCAAGCTCTGTCCACTCCCTGTGCCGACAACAATGCCATCGCCCAGGTAGGCACCATCTCCGCCAACTCCGACGAGAAGGTCGGCAAGCTGATTGCCGAAGCCATGGACAAGGTCGGCCGTGACGGCGTCATCACCGTGGAAGACGGTCAGGGCCTGGACGACGAACTGGCGGTGGTAGAAGGCATGCAGTTCGACCGCGGCTACCTCTCCCCTTACTTCGTGAACAAGCCGGAAACCGGCTCCGTCGAGCTGGATGACCCCTTCATCCTGCTGGTGGACAAGAAAGTCTCCAACATCCGCGAAATGCTGCCGGTGCTGGAAGGTGTGGCCAAGGCGGGCAAACCGCTGATCATCGTGGCCGAAGACGTGGAAGGCGAAGCGCTGGCGACCCTGGTGGTCAACACCATGCGTGGCATCGTGAAAGTGGCCGCCGTCAAGGCGCCGGGCTTCGGTGATCGCCGCAAGGCCATGCTGCAGGATATCGCCATCCTGACCGGTGGTACCGTGATCTCCGAAGAAGTGGGCATGGAGCTGGAAAAAGCGACCCTGGAAGATCTGGGCCGTGCCAAGCGCATCGTCATCACCAAAGAGAACACCACCATCATCGATGGCGTGGGTGATGCTGCCCTGATCGAAAGCCGCGTGGCCCAGATCCGTCAGCAGATCGAAGAGACCTCTTCCGATTACGACCGTGAGAAGCTGCAAGAGCGCGTGGCCAAGCTGGCCGGCGGTGTTGCCGTGATCAAGGTGGGTGCTGCCACTGAAGTTGAAATGAAAGAGAAGAAAGCCCGTGTTGACGATGCCCTGCACGCCACTCGCGCAGCCGTGGAAGAAGGCGTGGTTGCCGGTGGTGGTGTAGCGCTGGTGCGCGTTGCTGCCAAGCTGGCCTCCCTGCGTGGTGACAACGAAGACCAGAACGTCGGCATCAAGGTTGCCCTGCGCGCCATGGAAGCCCCGCTGCGTCAAATCGTCATCAACGCCGGCGAAGAAGCCTCCGTCATCGCCAATGCCGTGAAGAACGGTGAAGGCAACTACGGTTACAACGCCTACACCGAACAATACGGCGACATGCTGGCCATGGGTATCCTGGATCCGACCAAGGTAACCCGTTCTGCCCTGCAGTTCGCCTCGTCCGTCGCCGGCCTGATGATCACCACAGAGTGCATGATCTCCGAGCTGCCGAAGAAAGATGCACCTGCCATGCCTGATATGGGTGGCATGGGCGGTATGGGTATGATGTAATCCCGTCAAGTCATCAAACGGCTCGCTTTTGCGGGCCGTTTTTTTTAGTGCTACTAAGCTGAAGTTGTTGATAGTGAAATGATCTGAGGTGAACATGCGATACTTAGGGCTTCTCCCGTTACTCCTTTCCCTGGCCTTGCCGGGCATGGCGCAGGCGACACCACAGGGACCGGTCATTCTCAAGGTGACGGGGAATCTGGACCCTGCCGACCCGGCAGATGGAGAGGTGCTGTTCGATATGGCCATGATCCAGGCACCGCCGCAGCATGAGGTGGTGACGAGCAATCCCTGGGTGGACAAACCGCACAAATACGTGGGGCCGAAACTGGCGGACGTGCTGACGGAGGTGAAGGCCAACGGCAAGAGCATCACGCTCACCGCCCTGAACAGTTTCCAGATCCGGATCAACTGGGATAAGGTCAAGCAATACGATCCTATCCTGGCCTGGCAGGATGACGGGATGACCATGCGGGTACGTGACAAGGGGCCGCTCTGGTTTATCCTGCCGCTGGATCAGCATCCCGAACTCAGGCGTTCCGAGTTCACCGACATGATGATCTGGCAACTGAGTGCGATCGACATTCAGCAGTAAAAACGGTGGTTTACGGGAGTACTGGGTGAAAGCGAAGACCAGGGCCTGGCCCTTACTCGGCGTTCTTTATCTATCCATTCTGTTGTTCACGGGTAGCACCCTCTATTGCCTGGTGCAGATACAAAATGCGACCCGGGTGATGGAGAAGTACACCTATGACGTCTCTTGGGCATTGATGCAGTTGCAGCTCGAGCTGGGCCGCTTTCTCAATGCCGTCGAGATTTACCACTATGGTGGCATAGACCAGGAAGCCCTGCTGCTCCGCTATGACATTCTCTGGAGTCGTACCCCCATCCTCCTGAGCGGCCAATTGAGAAAAAGCCTCGCGGACAATCCGAAGACGCTGCGGCTGGTGAAACTGACCGAAAGCAGTATCCGCAAGCTGGAGCCTGATTTGGTCAGGCTCAAACCGGGGACGCCGGATTACCAGCAAGTCATGATGACACTGGCGCCCTTGCAGGAACCCCTCTCTTACTCTCTTGCTTCCGTCATGCAGAACAACATCAACGTCTATACGGGCAACGACGCGCGTTTTGGCCAGTTGCGCAATGCCCTGTTGTTCATGGTGTCGGGGCTGGTGGTGTCCGTCATTCTGCTCAGCGGCCTGCTGGTGCGAGAAGCCAGGCGCCATTTCAGGACCGCTAGGATCGATCCCCTCACCGGGCTCGCCAACCGGCTGGCGCTGCTGGAAAAGATGGATGCCTATGTCACCCGTGACACCTCCTTCGGACTGGTGCTGGTCGACATCAACGACTTTCGTGATATCAACAGCAAGTTTGGCTACAACACAGGGGACCTCCTGCTGCAGGAGGTGGCAAAGCGGCTGCGCGCCCTGTGCGAAAACGGGGAGTGGGTGGCGCGTTTGGGGGGAGATCAGCTTGCCATGCTGCAACGGGAGGGGAGCGATCTTCGTCAGGTCAGAGAGCTCGTGGCCAGAGTGCTCCACTCCATCAAGCAAGACATCATCATCGACAACTACCCTTTCCGGCTTGAGGTCGGTATTGGTATCGCCTTCTTCCCGACCGACAGCAACCAGACCCAGGAGTTGCTCAGCCGGGCGGAGCAGGCCCTCTCTCACAGCCGCAAGACCCATGTTCCCTATGTCATCTATGACAGTTCCCTGCTCAACGAGACGGCCAGGCGCAAGCATCTTGCGTCTGACATGGTGATGGCGCTGGAGCACAATGCGCTCGAGCTCTATTACCAGCCCATCGTCAATCTGGAAAGTGGCCGCTGTGAAGCCGTGGAGGCGCTGCTGCGCTGGCGCCATCCCGAGCTTGGCTTTATTCCCCCCAACGAGGTGATCCAGGTGGCGGAAGAGTTCCAGCTGGCCGAGAAACTGGGTGGCTGGGTATTGAATACCGCATGTGAACAACTGCATCAGTGGCAGCACCTGGGTTTGGTGGACTTGCAGATGTGCGTGAACATCTCCCCGGGCATGTACCAGCGCAACCTCTTGAAGCTGGTGGCCAGAGCGCTGATGGAGCACCATATCCCTGCGTCCAGCCTGGTGCTGGAGGTGACGGAAGACACCACCATGCGCGAGGTCAAGAACTCGCTGCAGTTGATGCAGGATCTCAGCCAGCAGGGGGTACATCTGGCCCTTGACGACTTCGGCACCGGCTACTCCTCCCTCAGCTATCTGCAGAAGCTGCCGGTGAGCAAGGTGAAGATAGACAGGTCCTTCATCCAGGGTATCGACACCTCCATTGAGGCGGCCGAACTGGTCGCCAACATCTGCCGTATGGGCTCCATGCTTGGCAAGAAACTGGTATGTGAAGGGATCGAGACCCAGGGGCAGCTCGATGTGCTGCGCTCATTGACCGACATACATCTGTATGGGCAGGGATATCTGTTCAGTCGCCCGGAGCATGCTGAAAAGGCCTATCAGACATTGCTGGAGATGGAAGAGCGCTGGTTGGCCCGGCGCTCGCCGGACAAGGCATATCTGCGTTGAACGATATGGCTCATGTCTCACCGGTCCCGGCCGATAGTCTCTTGGCAGGAGGTACACAATGGATATTTCTAGTTCTGCAAATGCGTCGTTCGGTTCTGCACTGATGGTGGCCAGCCTGGCCAAAAAGCAGCAGACCCAGGAAGGCGAATCCGCACTGAAATTGCTGCAAACCGCAGCGCAATCCGCTCCGGCTGCGCCGACATCGGCCAGCGCTTCCCTCGGAAGCAATATCGATATCCGCGTCTGAGCGATAAAAAAGCCCCCATCTCTCGATGGGGGCTTTCTTTTTATTTGGCAGTTACCTGTCAGGCTCAGACCGGGAAAGGGGCTGGCGCCTCGAAGGTCATCCGCTCGCCACTGCGGGGGTGGCTGATAGTCAGCATGGCCGCATGCAGGTAGAGATGGGGTGCCGCCGCCAGCGCATCCGGATGAGCATAGAGGTTGTCACCCAGGATCGGATGCCCCAGCTCCAGCATATGGACGCGCAGCTGGTGGGAGCGACCTGTGATGGGGGTCAGCTTGATCAGGCTGTTGCCGTTCTCCACTTTCAGTTTCTGCCACAGGGTCAGGGCGTGACGCCCCTCTTCGTGATCCACCTTCTGTTTCGGGCGATTGGGCCAGTCGACGCAGAGCGGCAGATCGACCTGACCCGACTCTGCTTCCGGCTCGCCCCACACCCAGGCGAGGTAGTGTTTCTCGGTCTCCCGCTCGCGAAATTGTCGGCTCAGCTCCCGATGAGAGTTGGGATTGAGAGGAATGACAATGACGCCTGTGGTGGACATGTCGAGGCGATGAGCTGCCGCCGCCTTGGGGTGTTGCTGTTTCACCCGATGCAGGACGCTGTCTTCATTCTCGGGGCCGCGCCCGGGGACGCTTAGCAGGCCAGTGGGCTTGTTGACCACCATGATGTCCTTGTCCTTGAACAGGATATCGAGCCAGGGTTCCAGAGGCGGTGAGTATTCAAACATAAATGTCTCGCATCAGAAGGTGGGGGCAAGCCCCCATCAGTTATGGGTAACCACGACAAAGCGGCCTTGGGTATCCAGTTTGAGCTGGGTCTGGCCGCTGTCGGTCAGTACCTTGTCAGTTATGGGTGACCACGATAAAGCGGATTGCATCCAGCTTGAGTTGGGTCTGATCGATCAGGTGGTGCAATTCTGCCTGCAGATTGCGCAGATAATCCAGTTCGCTGTCGCGTACGTTCGGGTTGACCGCCTTGAGTGCTTCCAGCCTGTCCAGATCCTGCTGCAGGGTCTGCGCCATCTGGGTGCGGGCCTTGTCGACAATCCCGGCTTTCAGCTCTTCGGCAATGGCTTGCCCCTTGCCAATCAGACCGTGGATCACCGGTTGGGACGCGGTGACCAGCTTGCTGCCGAGGTGGCGATTGACCGGAGTCAGCTGACGGTTGAAGGCATCGAACGCCACTTTCTCACCCAGATTCTGGCCGTTCTTGTCCATCAGCAGACGGATTGGCGTCGGCGGCATGAAGCGGTGGAGCTGGGGATGGGCCGCAGACTCGGCAACGAAGATCAGCTCAAGCAGGATGGAGCCGATGGGCAGCGCCTTGTTCTTGAGCAGTGCGACCGAGGTTGCACCGATCTCGGAGCCCAGGATCAGGTCGATACCGCCGCGCATCATGGGATGATCCCAGGAGAGCAGCGCCATGTCATCACGCGACAGGGCTGTGTTGCGATCGAAGGTGATGGTCATGCCGTCTTGCGGCAAGCCCGGGAAGCTGGAGACCAGCATGTGATCCCCGGGGGTCAGCACCAGCGCGTTCTCGCCACGGTCATCCTGATTGACGCCGATCTCGTCGAACATCTTGAGGGCGAAAGAGATCATGCCGGTGTCGTCATCTTCGGCGGCCAGCTTGTCGACCAGTTGCTGAGCGGCGGCGCCACCGCTGGAGTGGATCTCCAGCAGGCGATCGCGGCCCTGTTCCAGCTGGGCCTTGAGCGGCTCGTGCAGTTCGCGGGTCTTGACCAGCAGGGCATCGAGGGCCGCCTGATCGCCGGTGTTGGCGGCCAGCAGCTCGAACAGCTCTTCACGTACCGCTTCGAATACCGGGCGTGCAGTCGGGCAGGTCTGCTCGAACGCGTCCAGACCATCGTGATACCAGAGCTGCAGGGCGCGCTGGGCAGTCCCTTCCAGATAGGGAACGTGGATCTCGACGGTATTCTGCTGACCGATACGATCCAGTCGGCCGATACGCTGTTCCAGCAGATCCGGGTTGAGAGGCAGATCGAACAGCACCAGATGGCTGGCAAACTGGAAGTTGCGACCCTCTGAGCCGATCTCGGAGCAGAGCAGCACCTGGGCGCCACCCTCTTGCTGGGCAAAATAGGCGGAGGCCTTGTCCCGCTCTAGGATCGACATCCCTTCGTGGAACACGGCACCACGGATCCCTTCACGGGTACGCAGTGCCTCTTCCAGCGCGATGGCGGTCGCCGCTTCGGAGCAGATCACCAACACCTTCTGCTGGCGGGCTGAGAGCAGCAGTTCCAGCAACCATTCGACGCGCGGGTCAAACTGGGTCCAGGTGGCGTTATCGCCTTCGAACTGCTGGAAGATCTTCTCGGGGTAGAGGTAGCGCAGGGCACGGGTCTGCAGATCGCCACCGTTGCCACCCATCATGCCCATCACCTTGATGGCAGTCTTGTACTGCTCCGGCAGCGGCATGGGGTAGACGTTGAGGTGACGCTCGGGGAAGCCCTGAATATTGGCGCGGCTGTTGCGGAACAGTACCCGGCCGGTGCCGTGCTGATCCAGCAGCTTGGCGACCGCCTGCTGGCGGGCGGCGGCATCGCTCAAGTCCAACCCTTCCAGCTGGCTGGCGAGGGTCTGTCTGGCTTCATCGCTCAGGGTCTCGCCATCCAGCAGCTCCTGGGCTGCGCTCGCGACCTGACCGTAGGCCTGCTCCTCGGCGAGGAAGGCCTCGTAGTCGTAGAAACGCTCGGGATCGAGCAGGCGCAGACGGGCAAAGTGGCTCTGGTGGCCCAGCTGATCCGGGGTCGCAGTCAGCAGCAGCACGCCCGGCACCTGTTCGGCCAGCGCTTCCACCATCTCATAGGCACGGCTCGGCGCCTCTTCACTCCACTCCAGATGGTGCGCTTCGTCGACAACCAGCAGATCCCACTCGGCTTCCAGCACCTGCTCGAAGCGACGACGCTTCTTGCGCAGGAAGTCGAGGCTGCAGATCACCAGCTGTTCGGTCTCGAAGGGGTTCTCCGCATCGGCGAACGCCTCGATGCAGCGCTCCTCGTCAAACAGGGAGAAGTGCAGGTTGAAGCGACGCAGCATCTCGACCAGCCACTGGTGCTGCAGGGTTTCGGGCAGCAGGATCAGCACCCGATGGGCGCGGCCGGAGAGCAGTTGCTGATGGATGATCATGCCCGCTTCGATGGTCTTGCCCAGACCTACCTCATCGGCCAGCAGCACGCGCGGGGCGTAGCGATGACCCACTTCATGGGCGATATAGAGCTGGTGCGGGATCAGGCTGACCCGGCCACCGGCCAGGCCGCGAGTCGGGTTGCGACGGCGCTGGTGCTGGTTGATCAACGCCTCGTAGCGCAGGGTAAAGCGGGACATCCGGTCGATCTGGCCGGCGAACAGGCGATCCTGCGGCTTGTTGAACTTGATGAAGTTGTTGAGGAACACTTCCTTGAGGGCTACGGGCTCATCGTTGTCGGTGCGCACACCTACATATATAAGCAGGCCGTCTCTCTCCTGCACTTCGTCGACCGTCATGGTCCAGTCTTCGTGACTGGCAATCTGATCGCCCACATTGAAGCTGACCCGGGTCACCGGCGCCTCTTCTTTGGCATACATACGGTTTTCACCGGTAGCCGGAAACAACAGGGTAACCATGCGTCCTTCAACAGCAACGACAGTCCCCAACCCCAGATCCGTCTCTGTATCACTAATCCAACGCTGGCCAAGTGCAAAAGGCATTAAACTCTCCAAAGCCCAAGAGTGTGAGAATCGCAAAGGGGCGCTATGTTACCCGAAGGCCGGATCCCGATCACCATGGTTATGGTGTTCGGGAAAGGCAATTCGATACAACCTTGATCTGCTGACCTCCTTGAGCCTGCAAGGCGTAGAGGGTGCCTGCATACGGAACCCTGTCAGAGCATTAAATCACCGTGTTGGTTGATTGGTGAGCGGTTGAGCTGAAAATGCGAATTTTATGCGAAATTGCCCTTGCCAGAAAGTTTCAGCTCCCTATAATGCGCCTCCATCGACAGGGCAAGCGGCAACGCAAAGCCTAAGTAGATAGTCTCGAAAAGCCTTTGAAAATAAGGCTTGACTCGAGAAGGCGGTTGAGTAGAATGACACTCCCGCAGCAGCCAAAAGCTGCGTCGCTCTTTAACAATTTGAATCAAGCAATCTGTGTGGGCACTCGCAGCATC
>NZ_JAPDBZ010000116.1:0-13107 GCF_027705505.1 Aeromonas sp. QDB56 | reverse complement strand
CTCTGCTGTCTGAATGAACAATATTTGTTCGAATGTATGGGGTTGTTCAAAGTATAAACACTGATGCGTCAGCCCTGTATCCCCCTGGAAGAGGTCGTGTTTGGCTTTGAAGTGCAGCGCCAGGAGGTCACCCTCTATGCGAGCCAAATCAGCCATGACTTCCAACTGCTCCAAACTCACCAGCGTTTCGGCCAGCGGGGTCTGGATCTTACAGACAGCGTCCACACCCTGAGCCAACAGGCGAGTAGCTTGGCTACTCAGCGTGCGTGCTTTGGGGTGGGAGAGAGGGCTTGCAACAAAGGCCATCGCGTCGTTAAGAGCGCGATTAGCCAAAGTGTAACGACCCTTCATCCGGCACTCTTCTGCATACGAGAAGAGCGCATACGCCCGGTTTACCCGTTCCTCTTCGCTTTTCAGCGTTTTGGCGTCGACATTTCTAACAGTGCAGGCTTGCTGTCCAGCTGCGGTATAGAAGCGCAGCGTGAAAGCGATCTGACCGTCGCAAAGCACAGCGAAATTCGCATAGCCTTGTACTGAGGCGGACATTTGCTTTACCAGCGAAGTAACGAACTGTTCGCAGTCTTGGTTATTACCCTCGAAGACAAAGTTGGTCTGGCTATCAAGGGTGTAGGCTTTGAAGTTGCTCATAGGGGTGCTCCATGCACGACAAAGGCACCTCACGAGGTGAGGTGTCTTGCGTCGTCAAAATGCCAAAATGGCGGTGATGACCGAGAAGGTCGTTAGGTGGCTCAGTGAGCCTTTGAGGTACTGCTAGACATGAGTTGGCGCATCAGGTCGGTCACCATGGCCAGTCCCCGTTGCCAGGTACTGGTTTCAGTGAGCCGATCAAGCTCGCCGGGAATAAGCGTGCGATAGCCCATGTAGATGGCGTCTCTCAGAGCTTCTTCCGGGGTGGTGTAACACATGTGGCTTTGCGGGCCATGGCTGTCGTAGAAAGAGAGCCGATAGCCGCCGTTATAGCGCGGTTCGGGGAACACACAGGCTAGGTCTGCACGATCTCCTCCACGGCTCAACTCCAGGCCACACGCATCGCCGCCGTTTCTGGCAACGATGTCGTCTATCACCTTTTGTCGGCACTGGTTGATGTAGTCCTGTTGCTCCAGCAGAACGGTGATGATGTCGATGTCGACGTCATCAGAGTCTGCCGGTAAGCGGGCCAGGAAATCTGACATAGAAGCGGTAGGTTCCACCGCCAGGTCGGCAATCAGATCAGGGCAGGCCCTGATCTCAGCTTTACTCGGCATGATGTCACCCTCCTCAGTGGAACTCGGCATTGAGCGCTTGAACTGCCCAATCTGTCCCGATATAGCCCCACACCTCGTCAGACACACCCGTTTCCCATTCAGGATCATCTTCGGTGCCTACGTTTTCGAACGTCGCTACGACAATCCCATAGCATTCGCCAGCGAGATAAGCGTTGTACTCATCGAGCACGTTTTGACACAGCGCAGTCCGAGCCCGGTCGCGTCCAGTCTCCAGCATGGCGGCGGTAGCCGTTTTGCCAGAGGCGAACTTCACGAGCCAAGTCCACGCATCTGCCCAGGTAGCGAACTCCGGTTCCACACTCTCTCCCGTTGTTACCTTCCATCCTTTGCCACGACCCATGTCTTCGATGTTGCCGAAGGCATAGATGGACTCGTTGTGGTTGATATTGTCGAGAGCGAGCTCATCGGGTACCCAGACTCCAGCCCTACGTGCGGTATCCCAGTGGCAGCTGTTATGCGTCCCACTGATACTCCACAGCGTGCCTGAGTGCTCATAGCAATCGAGTGATACAGCGTCACGGTTACCAATGACGCCGCGAGCAACCAGATCACTCCACACATCGGTCGCCACTTCCAAAGAGAACGAGAAGTCCCAGAGGTCTTTCCCGCTCACGCTCCCACCAGCGGCCTGCTGCTTCCAGAAAGCGGTAGCACGGCGCTTGAGGTACGCGGTTGTGGATTCGGTCTTGCGACCGGTGGACTCAGCCCAAACACAAAATTCGGCCCGGATAGAGGCTTGCCGTATCCATTCCTTACGGAACGCATCTTCGGCAGGGCCCCCGTTGCTCAACAGCTCCAAATCTGGCTGCCAGTCGGCATCCAGAGCCAGCGCTTCTTGCATGTGCGGGTGTTCGTCTCGTGCGTGACGGTGTGCGGTGAACAGGTGTCCCTGACCATCGCAACATACCATCGGGTCTTCACCATCCAGATCGTCAGCCAAATAGCCGACCTTGAGGGTATTGCCCTCTTGCTTGACTATGAAATCCTCGAAGTCCATCACGAAGGAGGGTGCTACGGGGAAGTCCAGCTCACCAATTTCGGTTTTCAGTGCGGTAGTGTTCATTGAATTGCTCCATTGCCAAAAGGCATGTAATTCCAGAAGGGAAATGTCGTATCGCCGGATGGCGATGAGGTACAGGCAGGCATTGGCCGATTCAGGGTGAACCAGCCTGGTGCGTGCTTAAGTGGGGGTGTGACCGATGAGGGTCACGGAATGACGCCAGGCCCACGACTGCACCCGGTGGGGTGAGTAGTGGGCTGGTGGCGTGTTTACTTGCGGCCCATGACCATCTGCAGAACCTCAGCGAACATCTCGGGGAGATGTTCAAGGTCAGCGCAGAAGGGTTGGAGCTCAGGAGCCAGACCGTGCAGCATTTCGTTACCATCGCCAAAGCGAATGGCACAAATCACACAGCCGTGCTCTTGTGCGGCAGGAACGACGTCCCGCAGGTCACCATAGCCATCGGTGAGGATGAACACGATCTTCGTGTCTTCCTTCCGGTGAGCCAGATTTCCCATTGCAGCAAAGGTGGCTTGCGCCGTCTCTGTGCAACCATTTGGCCAGGACAATTGGCTCAACTGTCCGCGGGTCTCCCAGTCATGAACGAGGTTTGCATCGTCATTGAACTGGATAACAGACACCGCGAAGTCCTTGAGACCTTGCAGAGCTTTAACCAGGGAGGCACAGGCCACACCCGCCGGTTGGTGAGTGACAGGCCACATGGATCCACTGGTGTCCAGCATGATCTGCACGGCAGCAGAGGGGGTCTTTGCACGGGTACTGTGCTCAAACACCCGCAGATTGCCCGCAGGGATACCAGCTAACCGACGCCCGTTGAGCTTGCTGCCCGAGGTACGAGCAGTGGTTTTGCTGGTGGTAAAGCTCGCGCACCATTTCTTCAATGAAGTTTGAGCTGATTGCACTGCACGTTGGTTGATCTCGTACTGGCACTTGTTCGGGGTCATGTAGCGGGTCAGCACCATGGAATCCACGAAGGGATCCAGTGTGCCGGGCTCATACGTTTCCTCGAATCGAGCGTTCATGCGCTTGGCCACACCAGAGCAAATATCCTCCGGCATGATCTCGTCACCACAATCGTCGAACCAGTTACGGTCAGGTGTATCACCCTCGCTCGGACCGTTGCCGGTACCGTTCAGAGAGTCAGTGTCACCGCTTGCGTCACCGTCAGCTTCGCCTTGGGCATCACCATTGGATTCACCGTCAGCATCGCCTTGGGCATCATCATCGGATTCACCGTCAGCATCGCCTTGGGCATCACCATCGGATTCACCGTCAGCATCGCCTTGGGCATCACCATCGGATTTACTGTCAGCATCGCCTTGGGCATCACCATCGGTATCACCTTCAGCATCATCGCCTTCGGCATCACCATCGGTTTCACCTTCAGCATCATCGCCTTCGGCATCGCCATCAGCGTCACCATCAGCACCGTCGCCTTCATCTTCCGATTCCTCAGAGTCAGACTGCTGTTGTTGCTGTTGCTGTTGCTGTTGCTGTTGCTGTTGCTGCTCTTTCTGCTGCTGTTCCTCTTCTTTCGCCTCGTTCAACCAATCAACAATGTCGAGGGCCAAAACGAGAGCGCCTTGGGAAGAACTGATCTTGCTCAGCCGGACAAAGCCTTCCACGAACTTCGCGTGAAGCTCAGGGCTGACGCGACCTTGCAGCAGGGAGAAAGCCAGTTCGGATCTCTCCTTCATGGCCAACTGCTTGAGCAGGTGATAGCGCCCACCGTAGAGGTAGAAGCAGGACACCAGCGAGGTCAGGCCCATGCCTTGGGAGGGCATAGACCACATATCGCCACCTTCGCACAGCTTCTGCACCATGCGATTGAGGTTGATGGCAGCGCCTTTGTAGCGCAGACCAATCAGAGCCTCGATCCGAATATCCTCAAGGATGTTGGTCAGGTGTTTCACAGTGCTACCGGCAGCATACGAGGCTTTCACCACGTCCCAGTCGGTAAAGCGGACATGACCACATTCATGGTCGATGTAGCCGTCCACCAAGAGCATGTCCTGTTCGGTCATGTTTTGGTTGATGGCAACCGTGATCACCCAGTTATGGCCAACTTGTTGGCAGTAGGTGCCATGGCCAGTTACTACCTTGGTGTTTGCTCCGCCAACGGTGGAACCCAAGGTGCTCAGAACCCGCAGGTTTAATTTTTTCATGATTTCATTCCTTGAAAAAAAAACCCTCCGGTTAAGGAGGGTTGATGGCCAGAAGGCATAGTTAAATCCCAAAGGATTCCCAATCGTATCCACCGTCAACCGTTACAGCTGGTGCTGCAACAGTGGCCGGGGTGAACACGGGTGCAGGTGCTACCGAAGTGGTACCTGCTGGATTGAAGATGCTGTTAAGCAGATCGCCATCGACTTCAGCCTGGTTGTTGGTCATCCAGGTATTGATTGCCTGTGGGTCTGCCAGCACACCGAGGTATGCGAGCACGTTCATTTGCTTGTCACCAACCAGGGGCGGGACAAGCGTGGCGGCCAGGGTGTCAAAGGCATCGCTAAACGACCCAAAAGCTGGGTGCAGTATCGCGAAGTCTTTGCACTTCTCAGCAAGCCGTTTGATGGGCTTAATCGACTTGGGGTCGATCTGAGATTTACCGAGCAGCTTATTGATCATGCCTTGCGCGTCTTTGGATATTTCATCCATCGCCGTGTCGACAATCTCATTGGCACAACCATTGAGGTCGTCAGTGAGAGGTTGGAAGACCGACGGAGTCGGCATGTGGATCTTGAACGTTGCCCGGAAGGTATCCCAAGGCAAGCGCACTGCATCAATAACACTCTGCACTGCAGCAGGTTGTTTGCTCTTGTGGTCGTCGATCAAGCGATCGTAAACCGGCTGAAGCAAATCAACCTCATTCATGAACCGTCCCTTCTCTATCTCAAACTCATGGATCAGTTGATCCAGTTTGGCGAGAGGTACCAAGGTACCTGCTCCCCATGCAACGCCGTAAGACTGGATTAACCGGTCGATGGCGTGATACACGGTCGACTTGAAGCGCAGTTTGTCACCTGGGAACCAGACGACGGAGCCAGCGTTGATGGCATCACCGTTCAGGTGGTTGCCATTCAGCACTGCTTCTGCACCTTTCAGAGTTGCCTTGCCGTCAGACCCACGCTTGATGGGGCTTTGGACCAGAGCAAAACCAACTTTCATCAACACTTCCATTGAATCGTTCATAAGATCTTCCTTTTTCGCAGAGCGAATAGAGAGCGCACAGCGCTGGGGTTTCATATCCGCCGGACGTGCCAAATCTCATCAGTCATGTCTGACTGATGGGGCATCGTCCGTTGGAGTAGGGGTTTACCTGTCCGAGAGAACAGGGGGTGAAACACGTTGCAACATTGCAGCGGGCTTCGATTCCTGGGTGTGATCAATCGCACTAGCCATTGCTGACTAATGTGAGGGACACAACAGGAGGGGCTTGCCGGGGGGAGACTGCTTAGAGGGTATTGTTCAGATCACCAGTGGTGGTGAGGTCTGTAGACAAGTTCATACCCAGTATTCTCTGGCAGATGCCATCAAACACTTCACGGTCGGCTTGGCTCAACATATCGCGGTAGGCGAAGTTGATAGCCTCGATGAGGGGAGTTTTCGAACCGAACGCCATGGCAGCTTCCAGCACGTTGCGCTGAGCGCGGGTGCTATAGATGCTGTCCATAGGACGGTCAATATTCCCATCACGTTCAGGACCGAGAGCCGCATCGCGACACTCATTGGCAAGTCTAACCATTGCGGTCAAAAAGCCTTTTTTGAAGCGAGGGAAAGCCATTTCTAGCATTCTCAACTCTTCAGATGCAGGAAGGTACTTAACCTCTATTCCAGCCCAACGTGCGCGAAACGCAGCGTCGAGAGGACGGGAGGACAAATACCTGACTGAAGTACCATCACCGATAGTGTTGGAAGTGCCCCACACACGAGTGTTTGGGTGCTTATCAATCACTTCACCGGTTTCAGGTATGGTGACAGATTTGCCATCACAGATTGCGTGTAAGCGACTGGTGACTTCATCGGAGACCTTATCGACCTCGTCAAACAGTATCCAGCCACCATCACGATAGATCTTCATGATGTCTGACAAAACGTACTTCGTAATCACTCCATCGCCTTGCGGGTTTGGAAGTAATCTGACGCCGCCATCAAGGATGTCGGGAGTCATCGAGCCGTGGCATTCAACTCGTGCGAGCGGAATACCAAGTCGAGCAGCGAGGTAAGTGACCAGTTCAGTTTTACCTGTACCGGTTTCACCACGCAGAAGCAGGGACTGTCTCATGGATGGAGAGCTGGCCCAGATCAATGCTTTCTTACACTCCATAGCTGGCACCACATAATTGAGCGGAGCAGCTGGAACGAGTCCGGCATATTTACCTGGGTTAGCGCAGTGAATAGCTGGGAATGCAATTCCGAGCTCTGGCAACCTGATATTTGCAGCTTCCAATCCGAAGACTGGGGTATCAACAACAACAGGGTCCAGAGTAACAACGTTAGTAGCGTTCATATAAATCTCCTTGTCCGAAAGGGACATTGTCATAACCAAAAGGTTTGGATCTCTGGCCGAATAGTCAGAGAGGGGGTCATAGCCAAAGGGCTTAATTCAACTAAGGGGTAATCAGAGGTCTAGCAACAAGCACTCGCGTACCTGTTTAACAAACTCACGACGTGAACAGTTATAGACATCCAACCAATCAACGCCTTTCTTACCTTCTTTGTCGAATCCTGGGGGTTCCATAGGAACGAGGATCCGAACACAGAAGCCTTCTTGCCGTAATCTGACCGCCAGTGTTTCAGCAGAATCAAGTCCAGCTCCACCGTTGTAGTCGTAGTCAGCGAATATGATCACTTTCTCGACTTCTTTGGGGATCTGTACGGCTTCAAGCAGAGCAGTTGAGTAACACGACCAGGTAGGGAGTCCAGAGCCAGCCATTACAGCAAGTCCAGTCTCGATGCCTTCGGTGAGTGCCAAGATGTTCCCACGCGGTCCTTTACGGGTCGGTGCGAGACGAATGGCGGAGCCCAACAGTTCTTTTTTCTGGCACGGAGGAGGCAACATCATCTTGCGATGAGCGCCTTTGATGCCATGACCGTTTTCATCAAGATAGAGCCGATGGACAGTAGCAACTGAACCGTCTGGCTTTCTCATGACTCCAAGGATGGCGTTTTTGCGAGACACGGTGGCGTGTTCGTCGCGGTGGTAAACATTGGTTGCAACGAGCAGATCAGCGCACGGTATCGCAGGGATGCCACGGCTTTCGCAGTAACTCTTGTAGAGACGGTGACCAGCGGAGGGCTGAGCACTGTTCATCAGGGCACGCAGAGTTCCAGCACGCTTCTTTATCTCATCCTCGTGGAGGATGGGAACGCGGTTGGAAACAACATGTTTGACCTGGGTGGGAGCAACTGTACCGCCGAGCAATTTGATGATGTGCTTGGCAGCTTTACCGGGGTTATTTTCACAGGAGGGTTCAAGGTGCATGATCATATCAATTCCACTAGGAATACGACCGAGATCGTTATGAAAACCAGCGCCTGAATCTTCCCAATCTTTATAGAGCCTGAATTTAGTATCGCCTTTGCCAGTAAATGGGCAGGGCACCTGAGACTTTGTGGCGGCCTGCATAACGCTTGGATAAAGCGTATATACAGAAGACCATCCACCGCGAGAAGACACAAGATCCCACGCTTGTTGAATGATACTCATAAAACCTCCACATTATTTCTTAGCACGCAAGTAACTCGGAGTGTCATAAAAACCCTCGTCATACATTGGAGCCAGCGGTTGCACATGCTTGTTACTGAACATCTTTGCGAACTTCTTCATCAGCTTTTTCATATAAAACTCCTGCCAGAAGGCGTTAATTACCAAAAGGTATTAGTGGGTTACTCAATGAGTGAAATACTCAGCGAGTGGGTATCCAAAAGGATGGATGGTTGGTATTGCAGTGCTCAATCAGCGGAACTTATCTGAGGTCAACACTTCCTCGGGAATAATGCCGAAGCAGTTAAATCCACGAGGCAGGACTACAGGAGTGTATCGCTGAGAACAAGGCTCGACGAACAATCCGGGTGGTAAGGTATTGCTTTGCTTTTTGGAATTTGGAACGGTCTAGCGTGACTGGGTGTGCGAAGTGAGCAAGTCACAAGCAACCAGAAAGAGAGACCATTAGAAAGACCGGGTTCCTAGATGGAGATATAGGACCAGAAGGGGGGGAATATCCGAAAGGGATGGGGGTGGTATCGAAATAACACAGAGCTCAATCAGCGGAACTTAGCTGAGGTCAACACTTCCTTGGGAGAGAAAGCCGGAGCAGTCATCATCGCAAGGCAGGACGACAGTAGTGTATCGCTGAGATTAATGTAGTTTCGATGGTTCCAGAAGGAAGGGTACTGCAGGTGTTGCGGTTTTGAGAGGGCAACGGACTCTTAAAGCAAGCAGCGAGGTGCGTTGTGATGTTTTCACTAACAACTCGTTACTGTCACGTACTGCGATTACAGGACGCCGCGTTTGATTGACAAGGAACGCTTAAACTTGCGTGAAGAAAGCACTAAACAAGCAATATATGCTTGAGAAGATTATTCAACACGATTGGGGAAACCGGGCTTGGTCTGTGTGACCAAGGGTAAGTGCGACGCATGACAATAGCCCCAGTCCTTCAAACCCTGTGGCAGCGTAAAGCGGCAGGCTTGGGGAGTGGGGTCACTGTCACAGCGCAAAGCGCGGGGCTTCACATGAGTGCTGATGTCCTGGGAGGACGACAGCTGGTGGAGCCGATGGCCCAAGAGGGCGGAGTATGCGGGCAAAGGGTAGCCTCACGACTAACATATTTGCACAACTTTACCCTGTCAAGCCATCATGCAGCGTTTATGTCAGAAAAGGGACCGTAGCCCGGTTCGTTCGGATCGGCCAGATAGCGCACCCATTTAACCGGCAGCAGGCGGTCCAGCAGCAGCTCATCGAGATAGTGGGACCGCTCCCCGTGGGTATGGAGTTCGAGGCGATGAATAGCCCGCGTCATCCCGACATACATCAGGCGGCGCTCTTCCTCGATCCCCTCTTCGGTATCGACCTTGGGACTGGGGATGCTTTTCACGTTGCAGTCCACGATAGCCACATTGTCCCACTCCAGCCCCTTCGAGCCGTGCAGGGTGGTGAGTACCACGACGGTAGGCTCCAGCTTGAGCTCCTTGTTCTCCCGCGTCGGCGTCAGCCTGCCGACAAACATGGTCAGCCGCTCGTGCCAGCTGCCGGTGCTCTCCTCCAAGATCTTGAGGATGCTCCGTGCAATCGCGAGGTTCTTCTTCTCCTCGACCAGCTGCTCAATGGCTGCAGTCAGGAGGGTTATGTTGCGCTTGATAAAGACCGGGTTGATGGTGTCGGCAAAGACCGTCGTCACCACCTGCAGCAGCTGCTTCCCCTTGCTCTCGGGAAGCAGGTACAGGGCCGCCGAGATGTTCATGGCTCCCCGCTTTTCGAACTCGTTGAGGTCGTCCCCCTGTAACTTCATCAGGGCGGTCAGGGCGTAATGAGCGCTGTCATCCACGTTCTGGTTGAGGATCATTCTGAACACCCGCAGCAAGCTATCTCCGGTGGAGGTGGTCCAGATCGAGCGGCCCGCTGTCCTCCGGCAAGCAATCTTTTGGCTGTGCAGTAGCAGCTCAATCTTGTCCAGATGAAAACCCGTGCGTGCCAGCACTGCCCAGCTGCCGGTGTGGCGGGTGATGTTCTCAACCAGGCTCTCATAGGAGAGCTCGCGGTTTGCGGCTTGAATGATGGTCACGTTGCCCGCGTGGTCGGCGGCCGCCTTCATCTCCTTGGGGATCCGTCCCTGGTTGGTGGTGATGATGCGCTCAGCGGCCTTCAGGATGTCGCCGCCGCAGCGGTAGCAGGTAGAGAGGTAGTAGGTCTTGGCATCAAAGCGCTCGGTGAACTGGGACATGATCTTGAAGCCGAGTCCCCCCCGGAAAGAATAAATGCTCTGGTCATCATCACCGACAGCGGTGATGGACACCCCGCTGAGCGCATGTTCTTCCATCCAGGCCAATTGGACCTCGTCCGTGTCTTGGAACTCGTCCACGATCATGTGGGTGATGGCGAGCCGCTTGATTGCGCCCTTGCGCAGACCAAACACCACTTCTCTGCACATCAGGTTGAAGTCGATGAGATTGCGCTCTTCCAGCACACTCAGGTAGGTGCGGGTGATGGTGGAGATGGTGTTGACGTCCATGTTCAGCTGGCGGGTTTCAAGGTCGATGGTCTGCTTGGCTTCGTCGTGCTCACCCATATAGCCGCAGGCCATCATGGCTTCGCTGACCTTGCCCTCAAACCGTCCATCCATGATGAGGTCACACTGCTTGGGCAGGGTCTTGTACTGCTCAAGGATGATGCCGTGGAAGGTGGAGACCCCAACCCGGTCGAAGTCCTTTTTACTGAGCAGCAGGCGTAGTTTATTGGCAATGCTGGTGGTGGCGGCGCGGGTGAAGGTGACCATCCAGGGCCGAGCCTTGCGGTTTTGCTCCAATAATTTCACCAGTCCCGCTATGCAGGTGGTCGATTTTCCGGACCCTGGCAGGGCGACGGTCAGGTTGTTACCGGTGCGCGACACGACCGCGTCGGCAATGATGGCTTGTTCGCTCGACAGCATGAGAAATCCTGTTCAGTTGCTAACCAGAATGCTCTAAGATGGCAATCACGGCCAATTAAATGCGTTTATGGAGGCGCTATGCTGAGCAAGATACCCGCCATCCCGTTCACTGGCAATAAAGCGAGTGGCTTGCGCTTCTGTCACTCGTTCTATGGCTTGGTGGAGTCAGCCAATGACTGCACTTGCAGTGTCTGTGGCGTTGAATTTGGCCAGCGTACTGCTTTGGTTCGACGGATTGTGGCACCGGCTCTGCTGGCCCTGTTCACCGTAGGGGTGAATGCCAGTGAGTGTCCGCAGCTCTACCTGGCTGAGCGCGAGCCCGAGATCACAGCACCCCTAGAAGGCGATTTTTATGAGTTGTGCGGGTCTGAACATGCGGTGATGCTGTCCGCACAGAATCGCACCGCGATCTATTCTGTCGAAAAGCTGACCCCGCGACAGATAAAGGGGGCCTTTGAAATCGAAATAAGGTCGTGTGGACCAAGTGTGGGCATTGACGCAAAAACAAAAAGGCCACTATCGCTAGTGGCCTTCGTAAGTCTTTGATTTTAATGGTGCCCGAGGCCGGAATCGAACCGGCACGACGCGAACGTCGAGGGATTTTAAATCAAAGGAACTCGTTTGCATCTCATTGCATGAAATAGCAAGCAGATGGAGCGAGTAACACCGCAAGTTCGCAACAAATCGCACCCCGTCATAGAACATCGCATACCGCTTATCACAGAATTCGCAAAGATACGCCGGCGTGTTGGTCTTGCCCCCGATCTGATAATCTCTGAGCCTTCGCATTTGCAATCGTTTCAGTCGGAGTCCCCCATGGCAGCCTATTCCCCTCCCTTCACCCTGACCCACGCCATGTTGAGCCGGGTGGCGGAGATCGCAGAATTGGTGGGGCAATGGCGCTCGACGCAGAGCTCGCAAGTGCCCATGCTACGCCGGGAAAACCGGATCCGCACCATCCAGGCATCCCTGGCTATCGAGCACAACACCCTGAGCCTGGATCAAGTCACGGCAGTGATCGACGGCAAACCTGTACTGGGATTACCCCGTGAGATCCAGGAGGTGCGCAATGCGTTTGCCGCTTATGAAGCAATGTCGGCTTGGGCCCCTACCTCTTCTGCAGATTTGCTCAGGGCCCATGGACGTTTGATGCACGGGTTATGCGATGACGCAGGGCAATGGCGTAGCAGTGGGGTCGGCATCTATCGAGGTGAGCAATTAGTGCATATGGCTCCCCCCGCGACTCAGGTTCCGCGTCTGATGGAACAACTGATGCAATGGTTGGCAGAAACAGAGGCCCATCCCTTGATCGCCTCTTGTGCCTTGCACTACGAGTTGGAGTTTATCCACCCCTTTTCCGATGGAAATGGCCGTATGGGACGCTTGTGGCAAACGGTGATCTTGAGCCGTTGGCAACCAGTGATGGCCTTCCTGCCGGTGGAAGCGATCATCAAAGAGCGCCAAGAGCACTACTACCACCAATTAAGTCAGGCCGACAGGCTGAGTGACTGCACCGATTTTATTCTGTTTCTGCTAGAGGCGCTGCGAGATGCGTTGACCGAGGCGATTGCCGCGCAACCGGCATCACAGTTCACACAGCTGGAAAAAACGCGGGTAGAAACGCCGGTAGAAATGAAGGTAGAAATGCGGGTAAAAACACCGGATGCAGTGTTGGCGATCTTGGCGAGCGAGCCTGCCCTGACCCTGACACAAGTAGCCGAGCGGATAGGCAGATCGACCAGCACGGTGGAGCGGGCGGCGGCGGCGTTGGTTAAGGCGGGACGATTACGCTTTGTTGGTCCGCGCAAGGGTGGGCATTGGGAAGTGTTGTCATAGGACAGCTTGCTAATGCCACCGAGTGTGTTACTACAGCCGCCCAGCTTCCGGGTCGCATCAGTAAACATACAACCAGCCAAGTAAACCCTAGCGCAACGAACCCCATTTGCGCACAAAAGGGGCGCAGTAACTCTCTGTTTTATCTCACTAACACCACAAGGTGTAAGATCTCCATTGGGGATAATCAGATACTGTGATACTTGCCCCACATCCCAATGGATAGACTCCTATAGGTCAGCTCATGTACAGGATCTTTAGCAGCAACCAATTGAAATAGATATAAAAATGGCTTCGATTGTGATCTGATTTTATCGCC
>NZ_JAPDBZ010000115.1:0-13184 GCF_027705505.1 Aeromonas sp. QDB56 | reverse complement strand
ATATGGATTTAGGGACTCAGAATACTTTTTTCTGAAAATCAAGGCGGCCTTCCCCGGAAAGCCGCGATGAACCTTAATTTTCCCATTGCCCATGTCGCCATCTACAACCGGATTTTGACAGATGCCGAGATCCTGGCCCGCAATCAATTGCTGCTTGGCACCATGCCCTGGTCGGCAGTGCCTATGCAGCCCCTGCCAGCCAATCAGGAGCCGCGCAGCGTATTCCAGCCGCAGGACGTGGCGTGGAGGGGGAGCCCAGTGGCCATGTATGGGGGGCCCACGCCAGTCATCCAGATAGACTCAGACCCCCTTTGTCAGGGGCTCGATCAATTCTGGCTGCGTGATGGGAGCCAGAGCGTGCAACAGGGCTATATCGAGAGCACGGTCACCATCAACGGGGAGGGGGTCCGGCGCCGGGTGCTCTGCTTCGACCAGGCGGGCAACCTCGTCGGCGAGACCATGAGCCGTGCCAGCGATGGCAAATACCGGTTCGATCTCTTGTGGCTCAACCGTCGCTACATGCTGGTCGCCCAGGACGATCCGGCGTTCGGCCCCGCCGACTACAACGCCGTGGCGGCCGACTTCCAGCTGCCCACCCCCTACGCCCCCGGTGAGGGGGTCGGCCTGGCCTGATAGGGCCGCACCAGGAGGTACTATGTTCACGTATGCAGATGCCCTGCGCACCAGCCGCGCCCAGCTGCTGGCCAGCGCCATCGACCAGGGCAGCGCGGGGCCCGCGACCCTCAAGATCTACACCGGCACTCGCCCCGCCCCGGGGGCGGCCATCACCAGCCAGGTGCTCTTGGTGACGCTGCAGTTCACCCACCCGTGCGCCCAGAGCGTGTCGGGCGGGGTGCTGACGCTCAAGCCGCTGGCCGAGCAGATGGTCATCGCCAACGGGGTCCAGGCCTGGGGGCGCATCGCCAACCGGGACGGGGGCTTTGTGGCGGATCTCGACGTGGGGCCACCGGAGAGCGGCGCCGACATCGAAATCCCCGCCAGTGAGCTGTTCACCGGCGCCATGGTGCGCATCAACGACGCCATCTTTACCGAACCCTAACCGCTCCCCGTGAGCCACGAGGTCAGCATGGCCAGAACCGACGCCCGGCTGGAGTTGCAGAAGGCCCGCAAGGCCAGCGCCGCCCTGGAGCTGAACCCGCTCATGGTGCAGCGCTATGCGGCCGTGTTGCGGGGCACCAGCCTGCCGCCCAGCCTGACCTGCTCCCCGGGCCTGGTGCTGCCGAGCGCACTGCAGGGGACGGGGCCAGCGCCCCAGGCCAGCCTGGTGGTAACGCCGGTTTACCCGGCTGCCTTGCTGGCCACGGCGCCGCCGCCGGCGGTCGAGATCGGCGCCGCCGTGGTCATTGAGGCGACCCTGGCCAGCACGGCCCGCCCCCCGTTGCCTGCCATCGAGGCCGGCCACGACATCAACGTGTTCCGGGGACCGAGCCACACCAGCGCCGCTCATTTCGAGCGGGCCGGTTTGGTGACCCGGGCGGTGCAAAGCGACTGGCAGCGGCCTGAGCTGGTCCCGGCGACGCGCCCCAGCACCTGGCAGGAGGCCCGCCCCCTGCAGGCCGAGTGGGCCGGTCTGGCCGAACAGCTGCCCCGGGAGGATGGCACCGTGCGGGTGCCGTTCGACGAGGGGCAGGCCCTCGGCGCAAGCAATGGCCATGGCTTCGACAGCCTGCCCCCCGGCCATGCCGTGACCCGCTCGCTCTGGGTCGAGGGGGCGCCGGTGGGGCGCTGGCAGGTGAGCGGGTTTCGCAACCCCCCGCGCCAGGACAAGGTGTGGCAGCCAGGCAGCTGGCAGCAGGGGGCACCGCAAGGGGCCACCCTGGGCGACCAGCGCTGGCAGCTTGGCCTGCCTCTGCACAAGGGATGGCTGTCACGCTGGGAGGAGGCGATGCAGCCCCCCCTGGGGGACCAGCCCGCCCCCCAATCCGCCCATCAAGCCGGAGCGGCCAGACAAACGGACCAAGGTGCTGGCGTTCGGCCGCCACCGGGGGGACGCCTCCCTGGAGTTCGTCTGGTTTGGACAGGCTCAGATTGTTATCCCAACCCGGAGGGTTTATCTGGTGAGCAACACAGCAAGCATTGTGCGGGTGAGGGATGGGGTCGATATCCCAACCACCTCGCTGAGCATCGAACTCGATACCGACTCCTGGGCCTGGCAGTTCACGGCCCAGATCCCGCGCATCGCGGCGGCGGCCATGACGGACGATGAAGAGGTCAGCATCCACGTCAACGGCCAGCAGTGGGACTGCGTATGCGACGGCTGGCAGTCGAGCGAGAGCTTTGGCCGGCAGTCGGCGACCCTGACCGGTCGCTCTCGCACCGCTTATCTGTCGCCGACCCACGTACTGGCGCAAGCGGTGAGCGAGAGCGCCTTGGCTACCATGGCCCAGCTGGCGGAGGCGTTGCTGCCGTTTGGCTGGACCCTGAATTGGCAGGCACCGGATTGGCTGGTACCGGCAGGCTTTTTCAGCCTGGACAACCAAACCCCGATCGAGGCGATCAAGTACCTGGCCGAGGCGGCAGGCGGGTTCGTGCTGCCACACCAGCGCAACCGGCACCTGGTCATCAAACCACGCTACCCGACCGTCCCCTGGCAGCTCGACGGGGCGCTGGCCGACATGGCCATTCCCCGCGCCATCATCACGACCCTGGGCAGCGACTTCCAGCCCGGGCAGGCGGCGAACGGGGTCTGGGTCAGTGGTGGTCATCAGGGCATCAGCGCCCGGGTGCTGCGCCAAGGCACGGCAGGGGAGAAACAGGCACCGACCATCACCCACCCGCTGGTGTGCGATGTGGTGGCGGCCCGTGCCCAGGGGGTGGTGGCCCTGGCCAAGACCATGCCGAAGCGCCTGCAGGCCATCGAGCTGCCGCTATCGAACGACACCGGACTCATCTTGCCGGGGGCGCTGCTCGCGGTGGATGGCTGGAGGGGCTTTAACCGGAGCGTGCGGGTCTCTGCAGAGCTGCAGGACAGGGCCATGAAGGTACGCCAACAACTGAGCGTGGAGCGATTTGTATGAACCTGTTCAAACAGTTCCTGGAGCTGGTACCCGGTGCCGACCCTTTGCTGGTTGGCACCGTGACCGCTGTCGGTGCCACGACGACGACGCTGCAAACGATGGGGGGCGGTGTGGTGGTGGTGCGAGGGGGAGGAGTGGCCATCGGCCAGAAGGCGTTCTACCAGAGTGGTGTTATCATAGGGCCCGCTCCTGATTTACCCACCTATGAAATCGAGGTTTAAACCCCTGTTAGGCGTCTCTCAAACTGGGTGATTTCTGATTCACCGAGTTTGATAAATGCGGCCAAGCTCTGTTTGTCGTTTTACCCAGCAAGTTTTTTCATTTTTCGCGGCGGGCTACACCTGTTTCCCCGCAGTTCAACACATCAGAGCACCATAACGGGCCGCAATGAGGTATCTTATGCCCCGATTTCATCCATCAAACGGATAAGAGACAACACATGATCATCAAACCCAAGGTTCGCGGCTTTATCTGCACCACCACCCACCCGGTCGGTTGTGAAGCCAATGTTCGTCGCCAGATCGCTTACACCCAAGCCAAGGGCGCCATCGAGAATGGCCCCAAGAAGGTGCTGGTGATCGGCGCTTCCACCGGCTATGGTCTGGCCTCCCGCATTGCCGCAGCCTTCGGCAGCGGAGCTGCCACCATCGGTGTCTTCTTCGAAAAGCCGAGCTCCGAGACCAAGACGGGCTCCGCCGGCTGGTACAACTCCGCCGCCTTCGACAAGGCCGCCAAAGAGGCCGGCCTCTACGCCAAGAGCATCAATGGCGATGCCTTCTCCCACGAGTGCCGTGCCAAGGTGATCGAGCTCATCAAGCAGGATCTGGGTCAAATCGATCTGGTGGTCTACTCTCTGGCCTCTCCGGTGCGCAAGCTGCCGGACACCGGCGAAGTGGTGCGCTCCGCCCTCAAACCCATCGGCGAGGTCTACACCTCCACCGCCATCGACACCAACAAGGATCAGATCATCACCGCCACCGTCGAGCCGGCGAATGAGGAAGAGATCCAAAGCACCATCACCGTCATGGGCGGCCAGGACTGGGAACTGTGGATGGCGGCTCTGCGCGATGCGGGTGTGCTGGCTGACGGCGCCAAGTCCGTGGCCTACTCCTACATCGGTACCGACCTGACCTGGCCCATCTACTGGCATGGTACCCTGGGGCGTGCCAAGGAAGATCTGGACCGCGCCGCCACCGCCATCCGTGGCGATCTGGCTGCCAAGGGGGGGACCGCCCACGTGGCCGTGCTCAAATCCGTGGTGACCCAGGCCTCCTCTGCCATTCCCGTGATGCCGCTCTACATCTCCATGGCCTTCAAGATCATGAAGGAGAAGGGCATTCACGAGGGCTGCATGGAGCAGGTGGACCGCATGATGCGCACCCGCCTGTACGGCGCCGACATGGCGCTGGACGAGCAGGCCCGCATCCGCATGGATGACTGGGAGCTGCGTGAAGACGTGCAGCAGACCTGCCGTGATCTCTGGCCCTCCATCACCACCGAGAACCTCTCCGAGCTGACTGACTACACCGGCTACAAGCAGGAGTTCCTGCGCCTGTTCGGTTTCGGCCTGGACGAGGTGGACTACGATGCGGACGTGAATCCGGACGTGCAATTCGACGTGGTCGAGCTGTAAGTCGGTCGTCAGCACAGACAGGGCCCTGCGGGGCCCTGTTTTTTTGCAGCAGACTCAACCTGTTGCCTCAGGTTTATTATCCGCGATCACCTTTTTCCCCGAACAATCCCGCTAGGCTTGCGCTGTCCGGATCACAGACGGCACCGCCGAGGTACGAAAGTCATGACCACATCCCATGAGGCGCCCAAGAAGCGCCAGCTCCCCACGGTTTATACCCTGCTTTTCATCATCATCGCCCTGATGGCGGCCCTCACCTGGGTGCTGCCGGCGGGCAAATACAACTATGTGACGGCCAAGACCCAGCAGCCGGTGGCGGCAGCGGCCGTGGCCGACTACAGCGGTGATGAGCGACTGCTGCCGATACCCGGCAGTTACACCGAGCTCCCCTCTCAACCCCAGGGGGTATTCGATGTGCTCAAGGCGCCCATCCAGGGCTTTCACAAGGCGGCGGACGTGGCACTGTTCGTGCTCATCATCGGCGGCTTTCTGGCGGTGACCATGCAGAGCGGGGCGCTGGATGCCGGGGTCGGGGCCATAGTGCGCACCTTCGCCGGGCGCGAGCGGCTGCTCATCCCGGTGCTGATCGCCCTGTTCGCCCTGGGTGGCTCCACCTTCGGCATGGCGGAGGAGACGGTGGCCTTCTGGGCACTCATCGTGCCGGTGATGATGGCGGCGGGCTTCGATCGCATGGTGGCGGCCGGGATCATCCTGCTCGGCTCCGGGGTCGGGGTGCTCGCCTCCACCGTCAATCCGTTTGCCACCGGCATCGCCTCCGGTTTCGCGGGTATCCCCATCGGTGAGGGGATAGGGCTACGGGTCATCCAGTGGCTGCTGCTGGTGATCTTCGCCTCCTGGTTCGTGATGCGCTACGCCAGGCAGGTGCAGCAGGACAAGTCCCGCTCCGTGCTGGCCGATATCGTTTATGACGACGAGTTCTCCCAGATGAAGAGCGGCAACCTCGCCTTCAGCAGCAAGCAGAAGCTCACCATGCTGGTCTTCTTCGGCACCTTCCTGCTGATGATCTATGCGGTGGTGCCCTGGTCCGATCTGGGCATTGATCTGTTGCCCACCCTGGGCTGGTGGTTCGACGAGCTCTCCACCCTGTTCTTCAGCGCCTCCATCCTGATTGCCCTCATCAACCGGATGCCGGAGTCCAACTACGTGGCGACCTTCCTGAACGGGGCGCGGGATCTCATCGGGGTGGCCCTGGTGGTGGCGGTGGCGCGCGGCATCTATGTGGTGATGGAGTACGGCGTCATCATCGACACCATACTGCATTGGGCCGAGGGGCTGGTGAGCGGACTGTCGTCGTCGGTCTTCATCCTGATGGCCTATCTGGTGCACATCATCCTGAGCTTCTTCATCCCCTCCACCTCGGGGCTCGCGACCGTCTCCATGCCGTTGATGGGGCCGCTGGCGGACTTCTCCGGTATCTCGCGGGATCTGGTGATCACCGCCTATCAGTCCGCCTCCGGCTGGATCAATCTGTTCGCCCCCACCGCCGCCCACCTGGTGGCGGGGCTGGCGCTCGCCAGGATCCCCTATGATCGCTTCGTGCGCTGGGTGCTGCCCTTCATCATCGGGGTGGCCCTCATCACCATGGCGGTGCTGGTAACCGGTGCCCTGCTCCACGGCTGATGGCGCGGATAGAAAACGACAGATAACAAAAAGGCTCCCGCGGGAGCCTTTTTCATGAGCCTTGCTTACTGTTTGTAGCCCTTGAGGAAGCGGGCGAGGCGACCGATAGCCTCTTCCAGCTCCTCTTCCCGGGGCAGGAACACCAGGCGGAAGTGATCCGGTGCCGGCCAGTTGAAGCCGGTGCCTTGCACCAGCAGGAGCTTCTCCTGCTGCAGCAGGTCGAACACCATCTTCTGGTCATCGCGAATGTCATACACCTTGGGGTCGAGGCGCGGGAACATGTAGAGCGCCCCCTTGGGCTTGACGCAGGAGACCCCGGGGATCTCGTTCAAAAGCTCCCAGGCTTTGTCCCGCTGGCGACGCAGGCGGCCCCCCGGCAGGATCAGCTCGTTGATGCTCTGGTAGCCCCCAAGGGCGGTCTGGATGGCGTGCTGCATGGGCACGTTGGCACACAGCCGCATGGAGGCCAGCATCTCCAGCCCCTCGATATAACCCTTGGCACGACCCTTGGGACCGGTGATGACCATCCAGCCCTGGCGGAAGCCGCAGGCGCGGTAGGCCTTGGAGAGGCCGTTGAAGGTTACCACCATGACGTCGTCGCACAGGGTGCAGACGCTGGTGTGGGAGATGTCGTCGTAGAGGATCTTGTCGTAGATCTCGTCGGCGAAAATGATGAGGTTGTGCTGACGGGCGATCTCGATCACTTCAAGCAAAAATTCGCTGCCGTAGACGGCGCCGGTCGGGTTGTTGGGGTTGATCAGCACCAGGCCGCGGGTGCGCGGAGTAATGCGAGCACGGATGTCGTCGAGATCCGGGTACCAGTCAGCTCCTTCGTCGCAGCGATAGTGCACCGCATGGCCGCCGGAGAGGGTTACTGCTGCGGTCCAGAGCGGGTAGTCGGGGGAGGGCACCAGCATCTCGTCGCCGTTGTTGAGCAGCGCCTGCATCGCCATCACGATGAGCTCGCTCGCACCATTGCCGATGTAGATGTCGTCGATGTCGACCTTGCGCATCCCTTTTTGCTGGTAGTACTGCATCACCGCCTTGCGGGCGGAGAAGAGCCCCTTGGAGTCGCAGTAGCCCTGGCTCTGGGGCATGTTGAGGATCACATCCTTGATGATCTCCTCCGGTGCTTCGAAGCCAAACGGGGCCGGATTGCCGATGTTGAGCTTGATGATGCGGTGACCTTCGTCTTCGAGACGGCGAGCTTCTTTGTGCACCGGGCCGCGGATGTCATAGCAGACATCGTCGAGCTTGTGCGACTTGTCGATAGTGAACATGGTGAGCGTGATTCCTTCCCCGTGGGGCGCGTTGGCAGAAAAGCTGTTTTTAGTATCAAATTTCTCTGCCCCTATTCTTCACAGAATTGAATGCTAGAACAATCTAATTTATGGAATAAATCCCTGATATTTACCCCTGAAACAGGGTTGTTGAAATGTTAAATTCAGCATGATCGTTTGCCTCTCTTTGGTAGATCAGTGAAAGATGAGGGGCAGATTCATAAAGCAACATGAGTGTATTGAAATATCTCCCCCATCTGGCACGATTGGCTGGGGTAAAAAAGGCCCCGACCCGTCGGTCTGCCAGGGGAGCACGCAGGCACGGGGGCTCATCTTCCCGCTCTCGAGGTTCACTCATGCAGGCACCCGCCACCGGTCGCTACCGCCATTTCAAGGGGGGCTATTACCAGGTTCTGGCCCTGGCCTTGCACACCGAAACCCAGGAGCAGCTGGTGATCTATCAATCCGAACAGGATGGTCAGGTCTATGCCCGCCCCGTCGCCATGTTCATGGAGTGGATTGAACATCAGGGACAGGTGGTGAGCCGCTTCACGCCGGTGGCCTGAGGCAGACTTGGCGACATGAAAAAAGGCGCCAGAGGCGCCTTTTTTCATGGTGTCGGGGCTTACAGACCCAGATTGGCTCTGGCATAGGCCTCAAAATCTGTGCAGCCGCCGATGTGCTGCTCATCCAGGAAGATCTGCGGCACAGTGGTGACCGGCTTGCCCGCCTTGGCGGCGAGATCGTCCTTGGTCAGCCCGGCCACGTTGATATCCACGTAGCGGAACTCGAAGTCATCGCGCTCCTCGGTCAGTTGCTCGGCAATCTGCTTGGCACGCACGCAATAGGGGCAACCGGGACGACCAAAAATCTCTACAAACATCTTTTCTCTCCATTAAACAAGCCGTTGAAGAAGGCCATTGAGATGAGGCTGGGCACAGCATAGCCCTGGCGCCCTGTCAGTCAAAGCTGAAAATTGCAATGCTTCCGTTCGCCATCTCCGATTGCGCCCACTGCTGATGATGGCGCCAGCGTCCCTGTTTCGCCCCAAGGCCGGGGAATCGGGCCGCCTTGCCGGCAAGGCAGCCCGTCTATCACTGCTCGACGATCTGGATGGGTTGTTGCTGGTAGATGCTCTCCAGCACGCCTTTTTCGAAGACGGTCCAGGGCCAGGGCGCCTTGCTGGCGCGGTAGCGCTCGTGGGTTGCCGGATCCTGGGAGAGACCGCGCTGGAACATCACGAAGGCCTTGCGCTGGCCACCGGCGGTGTCGATGAAGCCGGCGAGGTTCGACGTACCTGTGATGGTACCGGTCTTGGCGTGTACCTTGTTCTTCATCATGGGAGCGGTGACGCTGCGTCGCCAGTCCAGGGTGCCGTCCACCTGGGAGCTTGGCAGCAGCTTGATGAAGTCGAGCTCGGCATCGTTCTTCTGGATGAAGTTAAGCACCGACAACATCTGGCGCGCGCTGATGAGATTGTGGGCGGAGAGGCCGGAGCCGTCGGCCAGGGTGGCGTTGCCAAGGTCAATGCCGTGCTTGGTCAGGATGGCGCGCACCGCCATGGTGCCGCTGCGATAGCTGCCCGGCTTGTTGTAGTAGTGACGCCCCACGGTTTTGAGGAAGGTATCGGCGTAGAGGTTGTCGGACTTTTTCAACATCTTGGCGAGCATCACCGGCAGGGAGACAGAGTAGTGGGTCGCCAGGGTCTGGGCACCGACAGGGGCCTGATGGGTGACCCGCAGCAGGCCGTCGTGGCTGATCCCGGCGCGGTTCATGGCCCAGCGGATGTTGTCCCAGCCCCAGGCCTCCACGTCATGGATGGCAAAGCGCAGCCCTTGTGGCTCCTTGTTCGGGGTGATGCAGCCCTTGAGCTCGTAGAAGTTGCCCTTGGCCATGTCTACTTCCAGAGCGCAGAACTGACGCGCCATGTCGCCATAGCTCATCACCTCCACGTTGTCGGCGCCGATGCCGATGGGCACGCCGGTGGCCACGTTGCCCACCGCAGGCTTGCCAATCTGGGTGGCGGTGATGGTGCCGTAGGCGCAGTTCTTGTCGATGATGACCGAGGAGACGGGAGCGGCGAAACAGAGGGTCTGATCCCCCCAGGACCAGCCGTTGCCACGCTCGTAGCCGTTGTAGGCACCGGTGTTGACATAGACGTTGCCCTGAATGCGGGTGACGCCCAACTGTTTGAACAGGGCAACCAGATCCATGCGCGACAGGGTCGGGTCGCCCACGAAGTTGATCCAGATGTCGCCGTTGATGGTGGTGCCCTGTTTGGCGCCGGGCTGGGCCTGGATGTCGGTGGCGAAGCGGAAGTCGGCACCGAGTTCGAGGCGTGCAGCGAGCGCGGTGAGCACCTTCATGGTGGAGGCGGGGGCTATCATGTCATCGGCGTGACGGGCAAATTCCACCCCGTTGTTGCCCTGTACGATGACGGCGTACTGGCCCCCCTTGGGCGGGGTCAGCGGGGCGGCGTGGACCGCCAGAGAAAAGAGAGCACAAAAACCAATCAACAGCCGCTGCATAAGATCCTCTAACTGAACGAAAGGGCGGCATCAGAAACCGCCCCGATAATCAAACCGGGTGACTGCCGGGTATCGCCTGCCATGGGGTCAGGCCGGGGCGTTGGCAGTCCGGTAACGCCCCTCGTAATCGAATATTTTTTCCTTCACCTGCCAGAAGCGTCCCGACTTGCGGGCGATGACGAAATCCGGGTGACGGAACTGGTTTGCCGCGAGCATCACGCTCGCCAGGGTCGTGAATTCGGGCTCCAGGCCCGGGGCGGGCCAATGATGACGCACAAAGCGTTGTTGAAACAAGCGCTGTGCACCCCGGGAGTGAAAGGGGAAGTACTCTGTCAGGGTCAGGCCATCCTCGTCGTGGTAGGTCACCTCCAGCCGCTCCCCCTGCTTGCCGCGCCCGGCACTCAGGGTCAAACCGGCGCAGCGGATCACCATGCAGTCCTTGAGATTGAGGGCTTCCTTGAGCTTGTCGTCAGGGTCCACCAGCAGCTGGTCACAGCTTTGGCAGCGACGGGCGGCGATGTCGTTTTCAGCGCCGCAACCGGGGCAGATCTTGGCGCGAAAGCGGTAGTCGCACTCCTCGCGGTTGCCCTCGTCATCTTCAAACAGTCCCTGACAGCGGCGGCCATAGTGCTCGATCACCTTGCCATCCTCGTCGGTCTTGCCCCAGAAGGTGTTGGCAAAGCCGCAGGCGGGGCAGGGCACCTGAACCGGCTCGGTGCCGGCGTGGGGCCTGGGCTCCCCCACTTCGGGGGCAAACAGGTTGAAGTTGTTGCCTGCGTAGTCGAGCACCAGGCAATCGCTCTTGCCGGGTGAGAGGCGCAGGCCCCGTCCCACAATCTGCTGATAGAGCGACACCGATTCGGTGGGACGCAGCATCACGATAAGGTCGACGTGGGGGGCATCAAAACCGGTGGTGAGCACCGCTACGTTGACCAGAAACTTGAGCTCGCGCGCCTTGAAGGCACTGATTAGAGCGTCGCGCTCCGGTCCCGGCGTCTCGCCGGTGACGAGGGCGGCCTGCTGGCCTCTGGCACCGAGCAGGCCATAAATTTCCCGGGCATGCTCGACGGTGGCGGCGAAGATCATCACCCCCTGCCGGTCGGCCGCATACTCCAGCACCTGGCTCAGGATATGGGGGGTGACCCGCTCCTGGCGCTTGATCTCGCCGTTGAGCTGCGCCTCGCTGAACAGGCCGTTCTCCCGCGGCACCAGCTTGCTGAAGTCGTAGTGGACGATGGGGGCGTCCACCAGGCGCGGCGGGGTCAGGTAGCCGTTTTTCACCATGAAGCGCAGGGGCAGTTCGAACACGCAGTCACCAAAGAGCCGCTCGCCGTGGCTCTTGACCATGCCGTGGTAGTGGCGCCGGTAGATCCAGCCCAGCCCCAGCCGATAGGGGGTGGCGGTGAGCCCGAGGATCTTGAGGGCCGGATTGGCGGCCTTGAGATGCTCGATCACCTGATGGTATTGGCTGTCGTCATCGAGCGAGACCCGGTGGCACTCGTCGATGATGAGCAACGAAAAAGCCCCGTCGAAGGCATCCAGATTGCGCGCCACCGACTGCACCGAGCCAAACACCACCTGGGCGCTCGCCTCCTTGCGTGCGAGCCCCGCGGCGAAGATGTCGGCCTTGAGCCCCCAGGCTTCGTACTTGGCGTGGTTCTGCTCCACCAGCTCCTTGACGTGAGCCAGCACCAGCACCCGGCCACGGGCCTTGCGGGCCAGTTCGGCGATCACCAGGCTCTTCCCGGCCCCGGTGGGCAGCACCACCACGGCGGGATCCGGGTGTTTGCGAAAGTGGCTGATGACGGCGTTGACCGCGTCGGTCTGATAGGGTCTGAGAACGAACATGGGGAACGGCTGTGGTGCAAGGTGGCGCCATTATAGGGATCTTGCGGGGAAAATGCAGTGAGGGGGGCGTGCTGACAGGAAGCGGGCCGGCAAGATGCCGGCCCGTGCAGGTCAGGGACCTCAGTGGAAGGGGAACAGGTAGTTGAGCCAGCTACCCATGCGCATCAGGATCTTGCGCATGATGGCCACGTGGTGGAAGTGCTCGGTATAGATGGCGGCCTGGCCGCTGGAACCCGCGATCACCTGGTAGTTTGCCCATTCGGGATCGGTGATCTCGAGCACGATGGGTAGGCGACCCGGTACCTGTGCCGAGGTCTGATCGATAAGACCCGCCTGTGCCTGGATATTGCCCGGTGCCATGGCCGGGATAACGGACTGCACCTTGGCCTTGAAGATGCGACCCGGAATGCCGTCGAGCACGACTTCGGCCTCGTCACCCGCCTTGAGCCGCTGCATGCTGTTCTGCCAGAACCAGCCGACATAGGCATTGGCATCTTCATGAATGAAGGTCATCACGGGGCGGAACATGAAGGGGGCGGCAATCATGCCCGGGCGCAATGCCAGTTGTACGACATGACCGTCACTCGGGGCGTAGACCACGGTCTGCTCCAGATCGTACTTGGCGATGTTGAGCTGGGCACTCAGGTCATTGAGGGTCGCTTTCTGCTGATCAATCTGGGCGACGATGTCATCCACGTTGGCCTGGGTGACGTCGAGGTCGCGCTGTTTGCCGATGCCCCGTCGCATCAGCTCCTGGGCGCGATCCCTGTCCAGGCTGGCGGAGCGCAGGCGGGCGTCCAGAGCCTTCAGAAAATCGGTGTTGGAGGCGAGGCGCGCCGTCAGGCTGGCGACCTTCTCCTGGAAGGGCTCAGCGTCGATGCGAAACAGCACATCCCCTTTCTTGACCGGCTGGTTGGGCTTGACCGGGACGTCGGTGACACGCCCCTTGACCAGGGGCACGACCGGGGTGGAGACATAATAGTTGCGAGCCAGCTCGGAATAGGGGTGGTTGTAGTTCATCAGCATGATGAGTGTGCCGATGATGATGACGCCACCCAGTACGGCGGTCGGCACGGTCCACTTGTTGAGCGGGATCTTGAAGATCTTGAAAATACCTATGCAGAGGGCTGTATAGGTGAGAATCATGTACAGGATCTTTAGCAGCAACCAATTGAAATAGATATAAAAATGGCTTCGATTGTGATCTGATTTTATCGCC
>NZ_JAPDBZ010000114.1:0-13302 GCF_027705505.1 Aeromonas sp. QDB56 | reverse complement strand
TGTTTGGAGACAGCCAGTTTACCAGCACCCTGTCTGTCAACTTCCACTTCCCCAAGATCCCGCGAAGAACCAAAAAAAAAGCCGGCACATCCGTGCCGGCTTGGGTAACGCGGGTCGCGTTTATTTGGTCAGGTCGTCGAAGAAGCGTTTCACCCCTTCGAAGAAGCCTTCGGATTTCGGCTTGTGAGTCTTGGCAGCGGCGCCGCTGAAGGAGTCGTCCAGCTGGCGCAGCAGATCTTTCTGGGTCTCGGTCAGCTTGACCGGAGTCTCGATCACCACCTTGCACATCAGATCCCCCACCTGGCCGGAGCGCACGGACTTGACGCCCTTGCCCCGCAGGCGGAACAGCTTGCCGGTCTGGGTCTCCGGGGTCACCTTGAGCTTGACCCGGCCATCTAGGGTCGGCACTTCAATCTCGCCGCCGAGCGCCGCCGTGGTGAAGCTGATGGGCACTTCGCAGTAGAGGTCGTTGCCGTCACGGACGAAGATCTCGTGCTCGCGCACGTGAACCTGTACGTACAGATCCCCCGCCGATGCGCCGGTTTCCCCCGCTTCCCCTTCGCCGGAGAGACGGATGCGATCCCCGGTATCGACCCCGGCCGGGATCTTGACCGACAGGGTCTTGGTCTTCTGATAGCGCCCTTCCCCATGGCACTTGCGGCACGGATCCTTGATGATCTTGCCGCGACCGTGACAGTGGGGGCAGGGCTGCTGCACCGCGAAGAAGCCCTGGCGCATCTGCACCTGGCCGGAGCCGTGGCAGGTGGGGCAGGTCTGGGCGGAGCTGCCAGTATGGGCACCGGAGCCGTTGCACACTTCGCAGTGGACCTGGGTCGGGATCTTGATCTCCTTGGAGACCCCGCGCACCGCCTCTTCCAGCGTCAGCTCCATGTTGTAGCGCAGATCGGCGCCACGGGCCGGGCCGCGACGACCGCCCCCGCGACCACCGAAGATGTCGCCAAACACATCGCCAAAGATGTCGCCGAAATCGGCACCACCGCCAAAGCCGCCGTGGCCGCCACCCTGGCTCGGATCCACCCCGGCATGACCGTACTGGTCATAACGGGCACGCAGGTTCTCGTCGGTCAGGACCTCGTAGGCTTCCTTGACCTCTTTGAACTTCTCTTCAGCCCCGGCATCACCCTGGTTGCGATCCGGGTGATACTTCATGGCCAGACGCTTGTACGCCTTCTTGATCTCGCGCTCGTCGGCACCTTTCGACACCCCGAGCACTTCGTAGAAATCGCGCTTCGACATACTCATCCTGTTGCTATATCAGCAGTTACGCAGACGGGCGTTGGTTACCCAACGCCCGTAAATTCATTGACGAATCTGCTCACACTCTTACTACGAAGCCGTGATCAAGGCTCATGTGCTGCTCGGAATCCTCACGTATATATATACGCTCCGGTTCCTGCGCTGCTCTTTACCTTGCTGACGGCCTCTCGCGACAGACCGTGAACAGATTCTGAGCCGATGGGCGAAGCGGACTTCGCCCATCCGGGTCGGGCTTATTTCTTGTCGTCTTTCACTTCTTCGAACTCGGCGTCGACCACGTCGTCGTCAGCCTTGGCGGAAGAGGAGGACTGACCGGCGTCAGCACCGGCGGCGCCTTGCGCCTGAGCCTGCTGCTGGGCAATCTCCATCAGCTTCTGGGACGCTTCCAGCAGCGCTTGCTGCTTGGCTTCGATGGCAGCCTTGTCGTCACCCTTGATGGCGGATTCCAGCTCGCTCAGGGCAGTCTCGATCTTGGTCTTCTCGTCGGCAGGCAGAGCTTCACCGGCTTCGGTGACCTGCTTGCGCACGGAGTGGACCAGACCGTCAGCCTGGTTGCGGGCCTGCACCAGCTCTTCGAACTTCTTGTCCTCGGCCGCGTTGGCTTCGGCTTCGCGTACCATGCGTTCGATCTCGTCATCAGACAGACCGGAAGAGGCCTGGATGGTGATCTTCTGCTCCTTGTTGGTCTCCTTGTCTTTCGCGGAGACGTGCAGGATGCCGTTGGCATCGATGTCGAAGGTCACTTCGATCTGCGGCAGACCGCGCGGTGCCGGGCGGATGCCTTCCAGGTTGAACTGGCCCAGGGACTTGTTGTCGCTGGCGCGCTTGCGCTCACCCTGCAGCACGTGAATGGTCACGGCAGACTGGTTGTCTTCGGCGGTGGAGAACACCTGGGACTTCTTGGTCGGAATGGTGGTGTTCTTCTCGATGAGCGCGGTCATCACGCTGCCCATGGTTTCGATCCCCAGGGAGAGCGGAGTCACGTCCAGCAGCAGTACGTCGGTCTTGTCACCGGACAGTACGGCACCCTGGATGGCAGCACCCATGGCCACGGCTTCGTCCGGGTTGACGTCTTTGCGCGGCTCTTTGCCGAAGAAGTCGGCCACAGTCTTCTGAACCAGCGGCATACGGGTCTGACCGCCCACCAGGATGACGTCGTCGATCTCGCCAACCGCCAGACCGGAGTCTTTCAGGGCGACACGAACCGGCTCCAGGGAGTCTTTCACCATGTCTTCCACCAGGGATTCCAGCTTGGCGCGGGTCACCTTGATGTTCATGTGCTTCGGACCGGTGGCATCTGCTGTGATGTACGGCAGGTTGACGTCGGTCTGCTGGGCAGAAGAGAGCTCGATCTTGGCTTTTTCGGCGGCGTCTTTCAGACGCTGCAGAGCCAGCTGGTCGTTGCGCAGGTCAATGCCCTGCTCGCGCTTGAACTCGTCAACCAGGTAGTTGATGACGCGGTTGTCGAAGTCTTCACCACCCAGGTGGGTATTACCGTTGGTTGCCAGCACTTCGAAGGTGGTCTCGCCTTCGACTTCGTCGATCTCGATGATGGAGATATCGAAGGTACCGCCCCCTAAGTCATACACGGCAACCTTGCGCTCGCCCTTGACCTTGTTGACGCCGTAGGCGAAAGCCGCAGCAGTCGGTTCGTTGATGATGCGTTTTACATCCAGACCGGCGATGCGACCGGCATCCTTGGTGGCCTGACGCTGGGCGTCGTTGAAGTAGGCCGGTACGGTGATGACGGCTTCGGTCACCGGCTCGCCCAGGTAGTCCTCGGCGGTCTTCTTCATCTTTTTCAGCACTTCGGCAGAGATCTGCGGCGGTGCCATCTTCTTGCCTTTCACTTCAACCCAGGCGTCACCGTTGTCGGCCTTGGCGATGGCGTACGGCATGATTTTCAGGTCACGTTGTACTTCGTCATCTTCGAAACGACGGCCGATCAGACGCTTGATGGCGAACAGCGTGTTCTTCGGGTTGGTGATGGCTTGGCGCTTGGCCGGCTGACCAACCAGGATTTCGCCGTCATCGGCATAGGCAATGATGGACGGAGTAGTACGGTCGCCTTCCGCGTTCTCGATCACGCGAGCATGGTCGCCATCCAGAATAGCGACGCAGGAGTTGGTAGTACCCAGGTCAATACCGATGATTTTACCCATTTGACGAATCTCCAAATACTTTGAATAAACTGGCGAGGGGCTCGCCTTGATACGTTAACGGCTAGGTGGGGCCTGCCACTGTGGCTTTCAAGCTCCCGGCATCAAATTTTTTGTGCCGCCGTGGCCTTGCAACCTATATGGGGTCTCAAGTCGGCGCTTCAAGTCCGGCCCTGAAAAAACCTGCATACAGGCCACCTGACAGCCAAATAACACCAGACACGTTTTCTGGCGCCACATCCAACAAAAAGCCCGCCAAGCGGCGGGCTTGGTGAGAACAGCGTGATCAGTCAGCGGACTTGGAGACCATCACCATGGCCGGGCGGATGACGCGGCCGTTGAGCTCGTAGCCCTTCTGCATCACGGCGATCACGGTGTTCGGCGCCACGTCGGCACTGGGCACCATGCTCATGGCCTGGTGGGCATTGGGGTCGAACGGCTGGTTGGTCGGGTCCAGCGCCACCAGGCCAAACTTGGCCACGCCGCTCTGCATGGATTTCAGGGTCAGCTCGACCCCTTCAATCATCGGCTTGAGGGTGTCGTTCTCCTTGTCCGCCAGCTCGATCGCGCGCTCCAGGTTGTCCAGCACCGGCAAGAGCTCTGCGGCGAACTTCTCCAGTGCAAACTTGTGGGCTTTCTCCACGTCCTGAGCGGCACGGCGACGCAGGTTCTCCATCTCGGCGACGGCGCGAATGGCGCGCTCCCGCTCTTCCAGGGAAGCCTGCTGGGCCGCCTCCAGCTGGGCCTCCAGCTCGGCGATGCGGGCCTGCTCGGCTGTCACTTCACTGTCTACATCGGTCGGTTCGACTGGCTGGGCTTCCACTTGCTCCATCGCTTCAACCTTTTGTTCTTCGTGGCTCATGACATCTCCAATATTCAGGGGTTGCGTGTGAGGGTGGCTGGCGTTCAGACAAGCGACACGCGCCAGCAGACCCTGTGTTGGCGCTATTATGGGGACACAGCCCCGGCTTTCAAGGGGAAAAGGGCAGATCGGGCACAATGGCGCCCATCCGCGTGCCAGGCAGCCCCTTTTCGGGGCCGATTGCACCAACCGCCACGGAGGCAGACAAATCCCCGGCAAAGCGCGGTATACTCCCCCCAAGACTCTCCCAGACCCGATAACCTATGGATTCTCCGTTCAAAACCGTTGCCCTCATCGGCAAGCCCCATCACGAGGGGGCCAACCAGACCCTGACCGGCCTGTATCAGTACCTGACCAGCCGCGGCTTTCGCGTGCTGCTGGAGAGCCGGGTGGCCCATACCCTGGGGCTGCTCGGGGAGAACGTGATGGATCTGGTGCAGCTCGGCGAGCAGGCGGATCTCGCCATCGTCGTCGGCGGTGACGGCAACATGCTGGGGGCCGCCCGGGTGCTGTCACGGTTCGATGTGGCGGTGATCGGGGTGAACCGCGGCAACCTCGGCTTCCTGACCGATCTCTCGCCCCAAGACTACCTGCTGCCCCTGGAGCAGGTGCTCTCGGGTCACTTCAAGAGCGAGCATCGCTTCCTGCTGGAGGCCGCCGTCTATCGCCACGGGGAGCGCAAGTCGAGCAACCTCGCGGTCAACGAGGCGGTGCTGCACCCGGGCAAGATTGCCCACATGATCGAGTTCGAGGTCTATATCGATGGCAGCTTCATGTACAGCCAGCGCTCGGACGGCATCATCGTGGCGACACCCACCGGCTCCACCGCCTACTCCCTGTCGGCAGGGGGCGCCATTCTCACCCCCAAACTCAACGCCATCACGCTGGTGCCCATGTTCCCGCACACCCTGAGCAGCCGCCCCATCGTGCTGGATGCGGACAGCGAAGTGAGGCTGCTGGTCTCGCCAGACAACCAGGACGACGCCATGCAAGTGAGCTGCGACGGCCAGGTCACCCTGGCGGTCCACCCGGGGGACGAAATCCTCATCAAAAAGAGCAGCCACAAGCTTCATCTGGTGCATCCGCTGGATTACAGCTACTTCCACGTGCTGCGCAACAAGCTCGGTTGGGGCAGCAAGCTCTTCTAGCCAGGCAACACCTGTGGCGAGGGTCTACCCCTCGCTGCTTTCGACCAGCCGAGGCGGTGCCGGCTCGAATGCCAGATGCACCCCGTTTCGCCCCGCTTCCTTCACCCGGTACATGGCAGCATCGGCTTTGGTCAGCATCAGAGCCAGGTCAGCCTCGGCACTGGCGCACACGACCCCCATGCTCACCGTGACCCCCTCGCACGGCAGGCAGGCCCCCTGCCGGGAGCCCGTCTCTATCTGGCGCCGGATCCGGTCACAGATGTCGCGGGCCATCTGGCCGCTCACGCCCCCCATGATGATGGCAAACTCCTCGCCACCAATGCGCCCCACCAGATCATCCTTGCGTACCTCGGCCACCAGCACCCCGGCCACATAGCGAATGACTTCATCCCCGCAGCCGTGACCAAACTGGTCGTTGACCCGCTTGAAGTGATCGATGTCCAGGACCACCATGCAGCGCGTCTGGCCAGGCGTAGTACCCTCTCCGTGCCTGAAGAGGCCGCGCCGATTGAGCACCTCGGTGAGGGGATCCCGCTCCGAGAGCGCCAGCAATGCCTCCTCCGTCTCCACATAGGCCACCAGAGGCAGCAACAACACCGAGCCGATGGTCAGCACCATGTGCATGAAGAAGATGAGATCGAGCCAACCTCCGTCCCCCATCCGCTCTTCGACTCCCAGCAAGAGCAGCCCCCCCTGGCTCAGCAGGATGGTGAAATGCAGCAGGTAAATGAGCGCCACCGCATGGAGCACCCGCTTCTGTTGCCGGCCGAGAGAGACGATGAGGCAGGCGCACCACAGGTACAACATCGACTCCATCAGAGCCAACACAATGCGCACGGGGGCGAGGCTGGACAGTCCCAGATAGAGCAGCAGCAACACCGCCACGCCTCCCCCCACGGCACGGGGATGCCATGCGCGCTCGTAAAGCGCACAAAAACCGGCGAGCAACAGCAGGATACTCATGAGCGAGACCAGGCCGCCGACCCGGATGCCCAGCGCCGGATGGCCGCCCAACACCCCCAGACTGAGCAGCAGGATGGAGAGGGAGAAGAGAAAAGCGGAGAGGGACCAGTACAGAAAGTTGCCTCGACCTGGCTTCAAGGAGTGGATGAACAACATGATCAGCCCCGACATCAGGTTGATTGCCAGGGAGATCAGCAGCAGGGTTGGGGTATGGATCATCTTGACGCATCCTTGCGAAGAGGTCTGTACACAGCCCAGGCTCAACCAGGACTGTTTCGAGTGTGTCTCAGCCAGCCACTCACCACAAGAGAGCCCCTCAAGGTGGCTTCTCGCATCGCCTCAGCCCATGCCAGGTACGCAGGTTGATTTGCAGGCCATCTGATCGGCCTCACACCCATGCCGCGGCCTTGACATCCTTGCCCTCCCCCTGTTTCGCAAAAATCCTCCCTGCCCACTTTACTGTATATAAGACCAGTATATACTGGATACATACACAGTAATGTTGGCCCATACAGGATGAGACCATGCTGACCCAGCTGACCGTCAACAACTTCGCCATCGTCAAGTTTCTCGAGCTCGATCTGCAACCGGGGATGACCTGCATCACCGGGGAGACCGGCGCGGGCAAATCCATCGCCATCGATGCTCTGGGGCTCTGCCTGGGGGAGCGCGCCGAAGCCAGCATGGTGCGCCCGGGCAGCGACAAGACCGAGGTGAGTGCCCGCTTCCTGCTGGAGGGTAATCCTGCCGCCCGGGCCTGGCTCGCCACCAACGAGCTTGAAAATGACGGTGAGTGCATCGTCCGGCGGGTACTGTCCGCCGAGGGGCGCTCTCGCAGCTATATCAACGGGGTTCCCGTCCCCCTCGCCCAGCTCAGGAACCTGGGTCAACTGCTGGTCAACGTCCACGGTCAGCACGCTCACCAGATGCTGCTCAAACCCGATTACCAGCTCGCCCTGCTGGACGGCTACGCCGGTCATCATCTGCTCCTCGACGATGTGCGCCGCCACTACCAGCAGTGGCGCCAGTTGCAAAACGAGCTCAACCGGCTCAAGGCCGAGCAGCAGCAGCGGGAAGCCCGCCGTCAACTCATCGAATACCAGGTGCAGGAGCTGGACGAATTTGCCCTTCAGCCGGGAGAGTTTGAAGAGATTGAAGAGGAGCATCAGCGGCTCGCCAATGGCACCGATCTGATGCAGGAGTGCGGGTATTGCCTCGATCTGCTCTATGACAATGAAGAGACCACCATCGCCGGTCTGCTGCAGACGGCCGTGGACAGGGCCGAGACCCTGGTCGGCATGGACAGCCGGCTTGGCAACGTGCTCGGCATGCTCAACGAAGCCCTGATCGGCGTACAGGAGAGCCACAGCGAGCTGCGCAGCTATCTCGACCGGCTGGAACTGGATCCAGAGCGCTTCAACGAGCTGGAGAGCCGCCTCTCCAAGGCCATCAACCTGGCACGCAAGCACCATGTCAAACCGGCGGAGCTGGCCCACTACCATCAGGAGCTGGCCGCCGATCTGGCCCGCCTCAACTCCGACGAAGAGCGACTCGAGGGGATGGAAGACGAGCTGGCCTCGGCCCGCCAGGCCTTCGTGCAGGCCGCCGAGGCCCTGAGCCAGAGTCGCCAGCGCTATGCCGAGGAGCTTGGCGCGAAGGTAAGCGCCAGCATGCACGAACTGGCGATGCCAGATGGCCGCTTCGCCATCGAGGTTCGACCCGATGCCCAGAGCAGCCTCTCGCCCCTTGGCATCGATCGGGTGGAGTTCATGGTCACCACCAACCCGGGCCAGCCCATCCAACCCCTTGGCAAGGTGGCTTCCGGCGGCGAGCTGTCGCGTATCAGCCTCGCCATCGTGGTGATCAGTGCACGCAAGATCTCCACCCCGACCCTTATCTTCGACGAAGTGGATGTGGGGATCAGCGGCCCGACCGCCGCCGTGGTGGGCCGCCTGTTGCGCCAGCTCGGCGAATCCACCCAGGTGATGGTGGTCACCCACCTGCCCCAGGTGGCAGGCAAGGGTCACCAGCACATGGTGGTGAGCAAACACACCGACGGCAAGACAACGGAAACCCAGATGCAGGCACTCACCCCGGGCGCCCGGCTCAACGAACTGGCCCGCCTGTTGGGGGGCGATCAGATCACCGACAACACCCTGGCCAATGCCCGTGAGTTGCTCGCAAGCTGACCACGGGGCGGGCGGGACATCCTCCCGTCCATGTCGGCCCTTTCAGATTGACCGAGTCATCATCGCGGTGGCCAGTTGAAGCCTCTTGCCGACGGCGCCGGCCTGGTTGACCGATGCCGTGAGCCGCAAGAAAGAACGAGGGGCTGCCCTGGCTAATCCGCGGCACGTGTCTTGATGCTCAGTCTGAGTCTGTCAGACTGGTCATCACCCAGTCGGGCTTCCATCGCCATGGTCAGGACACCACTCATCTTCGTTGCACTCATTCACATTTCGAACGGACCCACTCCTTCATTTTCCATTCAACTCAGTCTGTTATGATGATGTAAACGGACTCGGTACCTTCAGTTGCCATCGACAGAAGGTGACGCTTGAGGCAAACACACCGGGTTCGTTTGAGCTGACATTTCGCGGGAAGGGAGGATGGGAGCGCGCTTCCGCCGTCTGACCCGCACCTGCCAAGGAGAACTGCTTATGAGCCCGACCAATATTGTGCTGTTGCTGGAAGGCAAGGATTACGAGCAGGAGACACTGGCCAAGGCGAGCCGTCTGGCACAAGGGCTGGGCGCCAACCTGACCTTGTTGCACCTGACCCACAGCAGCAAGACCCGTCGCAATAGTCTGTCCCTGTCACAAGAGGAGCGCAGCGCCCAGGGCACCCTGGATGCCAAGGCGATCATCAGTGAACTCATCACCCAGCTGTCTCATCCGGTGGATTACCAGTGCCTGGTGGTGGATGACGTGGTGCCGGATCTCCAGCGCTGGCTGACCGCCCACCCCGCCGATCTCTTGCTGGTCGGCAGCCGTCATCACTGGATGGAGGGCTCGCTGGCCCGCCTGCTCCTCTACAAACTGCCCCTCGATATCCAGATCTGCCACGAGCCTCACGCCGCCTTGCTCAAAGCCGTCGGTTGACACCACAAGACCCGCTCCCTGAGCGGGTCTTCTTGTTTCTGACGCCCCGCCGTCATCCTCCCCCAGCTTGACCTCCTCCACTGCGTCACCGCCAGAACCACACGATTTCTTACACATTGCTCGCTTCTTTTTGAGGGCCATTTGCTGCACGATATGGCCCTTGCACGCCTTCGCTCGTTTCGTTCAGGTGATAAATGAAAGCTCTTCGAAAACCCGGCAAGCTCGCCCTGCTCGCCCTTGTGCTGATCCCTCTCGTCACCTGGCTGGCCTGGCCAGGCAACACACCGGACCCGGTACTGACCGCAACGGTAACCCGCCAGGATGTGGAGCAGACGGTGCTCGCCAGTGGCGTACTGCAGGCAATCGAGCAGGTGGATGTGGGGGCCCAGGTCTCGGGTCAGGTCACCTATCTCGCGGTGGAAGCGGGTCAACAGGTCAAACAAGGAGAGCTGCTGGCGGAGATCGATCCCCTGATCGCCCAGAACAACCTCAAGACCGCCGAAGCTGAGCTGGCCAGCCGCCGCGCCCAGCTCAAGATCAAGCAGGCACAGCTCAAACAGAACGAGCTTGCCTGGCGCCGCCAGCAGCAGATGTTTCGGCAGGAAGCGAGCTCTCGTGCGGATCTGGAGAGCGCCGAAGCCCAGCTTGCCGTCACCCGGGCCGAGCTGCAAAGCGCCCAGGCCGACATCGACAACGCCATCATCAAGGTGGAGCGCGCCAAGACAGAGCTCGGCTACAACCGCATTCAGGCCCCCATGGATGGTACCGTCGTCTCCATCGTCACCCGGCAGGGGCAGACCCTGGCCGCCAGCCAGACGGTACCGACCCTGCTCAAGCTCGCCAATCTCGACACCATGACGGTCAAGGCCCAGATCTCCGAAGCGGACGTCACCCGTGTCAAGGCGGGCATGCCGGTCTATTTCACCCTGATAGGGGATCCGGATACTCGCTACCACGGTACCCTTCGCACGGTCGAGCTGGCACCCACCAACATCAATGAGCAGACGGCCAGCACCACGGCCACCAGCAATGCGGCCATCTACTACTATGCCCTGTTCGATGTGCCCAACCCCGGCCATCAGTTGAGGGTCGCCATGACGACCCAGGTCACCATCGTGCTCGGCGAGCGCAAGCAGGTACTGGCCATTCCCCAGACCGCCCTCGGCAAGAAGACTGGCGACAACGAGTACGAGGTCAGCCTGCTCAAGGAGGGGGATCAGAGAGAGACCCGCCGCATCAAGACCGGCATGAAGGATGACATCAAGATTGAGGTGGTGAGCGGCCTGACCGAGCATGAGAAGGTGATCCTGGAGCAAGGCAAGCCGGCCCTGCACGATGAAGGGGAGATGGAGCCGTGAGCGAGCCCCTGATCCGTCTCAAGGGCATCGAGCGGCGCTACCAGAGCGGAGAGCACGAAGTGACCGTGCTGCACCCGCTGGATCTCGCCATCGATGCCGGGGAGATGGTGGCCATCGTCGGCGCCTCCGGCTCCGGCAAATCGACCCTGATGAACCTGCTGGGCTGCCTCGATCGCCCGAGCGGGGGCCAGTATCTGTTTCGCGGCCAGGACACCGCGACCCTGGATGCCCTCTCCCTGGCACGGCTGCGCTGCCACCACTTCGGCTTCATCTTCCAGCGCTATCACCTGCTACCCCATCTGGATGCGGCCGCCAACGTGGAGATCCCCGCCATCTATGCCGGCACTGCCCGCCTTGATCGCCAGGCCCGAGCCCGCACCTTGCTGACCCGCCTGGGACTGCAGGATCGCAGCCACCACAGACCCGGCCAGCTCTCCGGCGGTCAGCAGCAGCGGGTCAGTATTGCCCGGGCGCTCGCCAACGGCGGCGAGGTGATCCTGGCGGACGAACCCACCGGCGCTCTCGACAGCCAAAGCGGCAAGGAGGTGATGACCATCCTCAAGGAGCTGCACGCCCAGGGCCACACCATCATTCTGGTGACCCACGACATGGCGGTGGCAAGCCATGCGGATCGCATCATCACCCTGCGTGACGGGCGGGTAGTGGAGGACAGCAGCCATCGGGCGACCGATGACAACGCAGCCTCCCCATCCGGGACGCCGACCCACCCGCAGCCAGGTGACGGCAGCCAGCTGGCCGCTCCCTCTGTCGGGCAAGATGCACAGGGCACAGGCGCCGCCGTCCACACCGCAAGCCGGGGCTGGGATCGCTACCGGGAGGCGGGGCGCATGGCCCTGCACGCCATGCTGGCCCATCGCATGCGCACCTTCCTCACCATGCTCGGCATCATCATCGGCATCGCCGCCGTGGTCAGCGTGGTGGCGCTCGGTCAGGGGGCGCGCGCCAAGGTGATCGACGACATCAACGCCATGGGCACCAACACCATCGACATCTTCCCCGGCAAGGACTGGGGAGACGAGAAGGCCGCCAGCATCCAGACCCTGAACGAGCGGGATCTCGACGCGCTGCTCGGCCAGCCCTATCTGGAGGGGGCCAGCCCCCAGATAGCGACATCCGGCCAGCTTCGCTATCGCAACAAAACCAGCAGCGGCAGCGTGATCGGGGTCGGCAACGACTTTTTCCGGGTCAAGGGGATGACGCTCACCCAGGGGCGCCTGCTCGATGAGCGGGACATTCGCAACCGGACGGCAGTCGCCGTGGTGGATGGCAAGACCATAGAGAGCCTGCTCGGCAAGGTGGACCCGGTCGGCCAGGTGGTGCTGGTCGGCACCCTGCCGGTGCGCATCGTGGGGGTGGTCACCCAGGAGACCGGCTTTGGCCGCAGCAGCCAGTCGGTCAATGTCTGGCTCCCCTACAGCGCCGTCATGAGCCGTCTCCTCTCCCAGCAGCACTTCACCCAGATCACCATCAGGGTCAAGGACGGCGTCCAGCCCGCCCTGGCCGAGCAGGCGGCAGTCGCCCTGCTGATCCAGCGCCACGGCGTGAAGGACTTCTTCACCTTCAGCAGCGACAGCATCGTCAAATCGGTGGAGAAGACCACCGCCACCCTGACACTGCTGGTCTCCGCCATCGCGGTGATCTCCCTCATCGTCGGCTGCGTCGGAGTGATGAACATCATGCTGGTCTCGGTGGTGGAGCGTACCCGGGAGATAGGGATCCGCATCGCCGTCGGCGCCCGCCAATCCGACATATTGCAACAGTTCCTCATCGAGGCGGTGATGGTCAGCCTGCTGGGGGGGCTGCTCGGTATCGGCCTCGCCCTGCTCATCGGCGCTCTCTTCTCCCTGCTCGTGGAAAGCTTCCAGATGCGCTTCTCGCTTTTCTCCATCCTGATGGCCTTCGGGTGCTCCTCCCTCATCGGGATCCTGTTTGGTTACCTGCCCGCCCGCAATGCGGCCAGGCTCGATCCGGTGGAGGCACTGGCGAGGGAATGACGATGCACAACCTATCAAGGCTCGGGCTAAGCCTGATGCTCACCGCCAGCCTCGGTGCCTGCAGCCAGCAGAGCACCTATCACAGACCCGATCTCGACGTGGCGCCAGCATGGCAGCAGGAGAGCCGGGGTCTCACCGTGCAGCAGGCAGGCCCCTGGTGGCAGGGATTCCAGGATCCTGCGCTCGATCGCCTGGTCGAGGCGGTGCTGGCCGCCAACCCGGACATGCGGGTGGCCGGGCTCAAGCTCAAGAATGCCCTGCTCGGCGCCGATCTGGCTGACACCAACCTCACCCCCTCGGTCAGCGCCAATCTCGGGGCCAGCGGCACCAAGAACATGAAAGTTGACATCCTCCCCCACCTTAGCGCTTCGCGTCACAGGAGGGGGATTCCCATTACTGGGTGATAGCTGCTCGCGCA
>NZ_JAPDBZ010000113.1:0-13311 GCF_027705505.1 Aeromonas sp. QDB56 | reverse complement strand
CCCAGGGCGGTGAAGATATCAAAGACCCGTTTTCCGGTAAATCGCAATGCGGCTCCGCTTAAGTGAACAGCATTGCGGCAAGCGCCGGCTCTTTTTACTGGATCATCGTTTGAATAGGCCATGGTATCCATGGACAATCCTCTGATTGAATCCGGCAATAAGGGGATTATAATGACTCCCTCCCCTGAAGTTAATAATGCATATATATACATTAGAAATTTTCTATCCCTAAATGAATACAGCTCGCGCCATTTGACGCACATTTCCTTGCCGGACGCGGGCTGGCGGGCAACTGAGCCCACTGTCGCCAGACAACAGCGTTAACAATGGTGCAATAAGTTGAGTTTCCTCATAATTTAACCGGGATCTCATTTCCGCTTGTTGCCGGCTCCGCCAATTGATCTAGCGCAATCCCGCTCCCGATAAATCATCATTCGTTTTACCCATTTGGTAATATCCAGCTCGAGCAATCGCATAAATACATGGGTTTTATTCACTAATAACAATTAATCGGCCTGCCTGCTCCTGCCTAGTGCGGGGGCTGATGCCCACATCCAGGATGGAACGGTCAGGCTTGGCAATGAGATCGATTTGGGAGTGATGATCGTGAGTTCACACAACAGACAGACCAGGCTGGGCCTCGCCGCCCTGCTGCTTACCACCTGCCTTGGCACCAGCGGCTGGGCACAGGCGGCCGACGAGGCACAAAGCAAGGGCAAGATCGAGGCGCGCAGCGAGCTGTTCGCCAAGGATCACGCCGATCAGTTCACCAGCTGGAAAGGCACCAGCGAGAGCCGCGAGCGCACCGACGCCCTGGCGGAAGATCCGCAGATGGTGGTGCTCTGGGCCGGCTACCCCTTCTCCAAGGATTACAACAAGCCGCGCGGCCACTTCTATGCGCTGACCGACGTGCGGGAAACCCTGCGTACCGGCGCCCCCAAGACTGCCGAAGACGGTCCGCTGCCCATGGCCTGCTGGAGCTGCAAAGGCCCGGACGTGGCCCGCGTCATCGACGAGAAGGGTGAGGATGGCTACTTCAAGGGCATGTGGGCAAAAGGCGGACCGGAGATCGTCAACACCATCGGCTGCGCCGACTGCCACGACACCGCCTCGAAAGAGTTCAAGGAAGGGAAACCCGCCCTGCACCTCTCCCGTCCCTATGCCGACCGGGCCATGACCGCCATCGGCAAGCCGTTCAAGGAGCAGGGACGCTTCGATCAGCAGTCTCAGGTGTGCGGCCAGTGCCACGTGGAGTACTACTTCAGCGGCCCCACCAAGGCGGTGAAATTCCCCTGGGACAAGGGTACGACTGTTGAGCAGATGGAAGAGTATTACGACGAGATTGGCTTTGCCGACTGGACCCATGCCCTCTCCAAGACCCCCATGCTCAAAGCCCAGCATCCGGAGTACGAGACCTGGCGCGCCGGCATTCACGGCCAGAACAACGTCGCCTGCGTCGACTGCCACATGCCCAAGGTGCAGAACGAGCAAGGCAAGGTCTACACCGACCACAAGGTAGGCAACCCCTTCGATCGCTTCGACCAGACCTGCCGCAACTGCCACACCCAGAGCAAGGAGATGCTGCAAGGGGTGGTCAAGCAGCGCAAGGACGCCGTCACCGAAATCAAGCTCAAAGTCGAGAAGCAGCTGGTGCACGCCCACTTTGAAGCCAAGGCCGCCTGGGATGCCGGTGCCACCGAGGCCGAGATGAAGGACATTCTGCAGGATATCCGTCACGCCCAATGGCGCTGGGACTTCTCCATCGCCTCCCACGGGGTGCAGATGCACGCCCCGGAAGTGGCGCTGCGCATGCTGGGAACCGCCCTGGACAAGGCCGCCGACGCCCGCACCAAGCTGGCACGCCTGCTGGCCGCCAAGGGGATCAGCCACGAGATCGCCATTCCTGACATCTCCAGCAAGGAGAAGGCCCAGGCCGCTCTTGGGATGGACATGAAGCAGATGAACAGCGACAAGGCCCAGTTCCTCAAGACCACAGTCCCCGCCTGGGATGCCGAGGCCAAAGCGGCCGGACGGCTCGCACAATGACGAGGCATGCGGGCCCGCAGTGTCGGGCCCGCAGCCGGATGGAGGCTTCCTATGGGTGATTTAACAATGGATTTCTTACGACTGATGCTGATGGCAGCCATGCTGCTGACCAGCCTGCAGGGCCAGGCGGCCGATGCGGCAACCGCCCCGGCACCTACTACACATGAAGTGGAATTTCTGCGCAGTGCCGACAAGGCCTGCACCGACTGCCACAAGGAGCAGGTCGAAGGCATGCACGGCAAGCACGGCCAGGCGACCAACCCCAACAACCTGGCGCCGGTAACCTGCACCAACTGCCATGGTCAGCCCTCTCCCCAACACCGGGAAGGGGTCAAGGACGTGATGCGCTTTAGCGACAGCTTCAATGACAAACAGAGTACCGAGCGCTACCCCATCGCCGAGCAGAACGGGGTCTGCATGAGCTGTCACGAGCCCAAAGTGCTGCGCGAGGCGCTCTGGGCCCACGACGTGCACGCCACCAAGCTCACCTGCACCAGCTGCCACCAGCTGCACCCGGCCAAGGAGCCCATGGTGGCTATTCCGGAGAAGTCTCGCATCAAGCTCTGCGTCGACTGCCACAGCAAGCAGCATGAGGCCGTCAAGGCGGCCAAGGCGAACACCACCTCGGGCAAGGAGGTACCATGAGCTGCTCTCGCCGTCACTTCATGGCGGGGATGAGCGCGGGGGCCCTCATCATGATGACAGGGCCGACTCGCTCCCTTGCTACCCTCCTCGCCCACAGCCAGACCATCGACGGGGTCCGCTTTGGCATGCTCCACGACGAGACGGCCTGCATCGGCTGTACCGCCTGCATGGATGCCTGCCGGGAGGTGAATCAGGTGCCAGAGGGGGTCTCGCGCCTCGAGATCATCCGCTCCGGCCCCATCGGCACCTTCCCCGATGCCGAGTACCACTTCTTTCGCAAGTCCTGCCAGCACTGCGACAACGCCCCCTGCGTGCACGTCTGCCCCACCGGTGCCTCCCATATCCGCAAGGAGGATGGCATCGTCGACGTCAACCCGGATCTCTGCGTTGGCTGCATGTACTGTCTGGCTGCCTGCCCCTATCAGGTGCGCTTTATCAACCCTGTGACCAAGGTGGCCGACAAGTGCGACTTTTGCCGCAAGACCAACCTGGCGGCGGGCAAGGAGCCGGCGTGCGTGGAATCCTGCCCCACCAAGGCGCTGGTGTTCGGCAATCTGGATGACCCGGACAGCCCCATCGCCAAACGGCTGGTAAAGGAGACCACCTATCGCTACAAGCAGGCACTCGGCACTTCGCCCAAGATGTACCGCGTGCCCAAAGGGGAGATAAAGTCATGACGATGCAAGAGGCATTTCACTTCCCTTCCCTTGTGTGGGGATTTGTCCGATCGCCATCTACCGCAGTAACAGAAGGAGGAATGGATCATGTTGCATGATGCATTTCACTTCCCCTCGCTGGTGTGGGACTGGCCCATAGCCATCTACCTGTTCCTGCTCGGCATCTCCGCCGGGGCCACCACCCTCTCGGTGCTGCTGCGCCGCAAGGGAGCCGGCAGCGAGAGCGGCATCATCAAGGCGACTGCCATTCTGGCGCCGGTGAGCGTGGTGCTGGGGTTACTGATCCTCATCTTCCACCTGGCCCGCCCCTGGACCTTCTGGAAGCTGATGTTCCACTACCAGTTCGACTCCGTGATGTCGATGGGGGTCATGCTGTTCCAGGTCTACATGGCGGTGCTGTTCGCCTGGCTGGCAGTGGTGTTTCGGGCCGAGATCGAGACCTTGCGCAGTCACCTGCTGCAAGAGAAGTTCGCCTTTGTGGATAATCTCATCGCTTGGCTTGCCCGCATCGAGCGGCTGCTGGCGCCGCTCTTGCTGCTGCTTGCCGTGCTCTTGGGGGCCTACACCGGCTTTCTGCTCTCCGCGCTCAAGACCTATCCGCTGTTGAACAACCCGGTGCTGCCGGTGCTGTTCCTCATCTCCGGCGTCAGCTCCGGCATCGCCTCCACCATCTTGCTGGCGGTCACCCTGTTCAAGGAGAACCATCACAGCCAGGGAGTGAGCTTTGTCCACCGCTTCGAGCGGCCGGTGCTGGCGGTGGAGGTGTTGCTGCTGGTCTGCTTCTTTACCGGCCTCTACTTCGGTGGCGGCCAGAAGGAGGCAGCCATGTGGGCCGCCATCGGCAGCGGCTTCTGGGCTCAGGTGTTCTGGCTCGGGGTGGTGGGCATCGGCATGCTGCTGCCCCAGTTGCTGGCCCTGCTGGCCCCCGCGCCGCTGCGGGCCAAAAACGGCTATCTGGTGCTGGTCTGCAGCCTGACCCTGGTGGGGATCCTGCTGCTGCGCTACTTCGTGCTCTATGCCGGTCAAATGACAGTCGTATAACGGTACGATCACCAGCGCCAGCCACCCTCGGGTGACTGGCGTTTATTTATTGCGATGGGTTGTTGCCAAAAATGTGGATGTTATCCCCCAGCGCCGGTACGGCAGCAGACGCTGCGGCATAACATAGACGAATGATTGACTGGAGGTTGTGTGCTGGCGGAGCTCGGCTATCTCTCACTGTTGCTGGCGACCGGGCTCGCCCTGCTGCAAGGCACCCTGCCCTGGCTGGGATTGCGGCTCGCCTCACGCCCCCTGCTGGGCTGCGCAGCACCGCTGGCCCTCCTGGTCGCGCTCCTGCTCGGGGCAGCCCTGCTGCTGCTCGCCAGCTGTTTTGGCCAGGATGACTTTACCCTGGTCTATGTGGCCCAGCACGCCAACAGCGCCCTGCCCATGGGGTTCAAGCTGGCGGCCGTGTGGGGCGGCCACGAGGGCTCCATGCTCTTCTTCGTCTTTGCGCTGGGGCTGTGGGGCGCTTTGGTAGCTCTTTGCTCCAGGCGGGTCGACCCGCTGATCACAACCCGGGTATTGGCCATCATGGGGCTGATCGTCGGGCTGTTTGGCCTCTATACCCTGATCTTCTCCAGCCCGTTTGACCGCCAGTTCCCGGGGCCGCTGGAGGGGCGCGATCTCAACCCCATGCTGCAGGATATCGGCCTCATCATCCACCCGCCCCTGCTCTATCTCGGTTATGTCGGTTTTGCGGTCAACTTCGCCTTCGCCATGGCGGCGCTGCACTCGGGTCGGCTCGATGGCGCCGTGGCCCACTGGAGCCGCCCCTGGGCGCTCGGCTCCTGGGTCTTTCTCACCGCCGGCATCGTGCTGGGCTCCTGGTGGGCCTATTACGAGCTCGGCTGGGGCGGCTGGTGGTTCTGGGATCCGGTGGAAAATGCCTCCCTCTTGCCCTGGCTGCTCGGCACCGCCCTGCTGCACGCCCTGGTGGTGTGCGAGAAGCGCGGCGCTTACGGCCACGCCGTGTTGCTGCTCTCCATCTTTACCTTTTCGCTGAGCCTGCTCGGTACCTTCGTGGTGCGCTCCGGGGTGCTCACCTCGGTACACGCCTTTGCGGTGGACCCCAGCCGCGGCCTCACCCTCTTGTTGCTGCTCGGTTTGCTATTGACCTGCGCCCTCACCCTTTTTGCCCTGCGGGCGGACATTCGCGCTCCCTATGCCCGCTTTGGCTTGCTGTCAAAAGAGGGGCTGCTCGGCGCCGCCATCCTGCTGCTTTGCGTGGCCTGCGCCAGCGTGCTGCTCGGCACCTTCTACCCCATGGTGTTCCAGTCGCTCCATCTGGGCTCGCTCTCGGTGGGCGCCCCCTATTTCAATACCATCTTCGTGCCGCTGGCCCTCTGCCTGATGGCGCTGATGACCCAGCTGCCGCGCCTGCGCTGGCAACATCTGGCAGCCCAGCGCCGCATCACGGTGCTGCTCCCATGCCTGTTCGGCCTGCTGGGGGGCACCTTGCTGAGCCTCGCCTATCCCGAACCGCTGCGGGCAAGCTGGCTGGGGCTTGCGGCCAACGTGCTGAGCCTCTGGCTGATGGCCAGCCTGCTGCTCCCGCTCTTGCAACCGATCGCCCTGCGCGAGCTCACCCTCAATCGGTTCGGCAGCCTGCTGGCCCACCTCGGGGTGGCAGTGTGCGCCCTCGGCATTGCGCAGGTGAGTCACCACAGTCAGGAGGGGGGCGCGGTACTCGCCGCAGGCCAACCCTATCGGCTCGGCGCCTTCGCGTTTCGCTACGAGGGGAGCGAGCCGCTCATCGGCCCCAACTACACCGCCGAGCGCATCACGCTTAGCGTGCACAAGGACGGTAAAGAGGTTGCGCGGCTGACCCCGGAGCGGCGTCACTACAGCGTGCGCACCATGAACATGAACGAACCCGGGATCAAATGGGGAATGCTCGGCGATCTCTACGTGGTGCTTGGCGAGAAGATGGGACCCGGCGCCTATGCCATGCGGCTGCACCATAAGCCGCTGGTGCGCTGGATCTGGCTCGGCGGCCTGTTGATGATGACGGGCGGCGCCCTGCGCCTGCTCGCCCGCCGACCGCTGCTGGCTAGCCATCCTGCGTCAGCGACCGCCCCCTACCCTCGGCTTGAACAGGAGTCCTTATGAACGCCCGTTTGCGCCTGTTCGTGCCGCTCGTGCTCACCCTGGGGCTCGGCGCCCTGCTCTGGCTCGGCCTTGGCAACAACCCCTACAGCCAGGATGAGGCCGTCGCAGGGCGCACTCTGCCAGCCTGGCAGAGTGACGATCTGTTTGGCGGCGTCCCCATCCACACCGCGGCGCTCAAGGGGGAGCCCTTCGTGCTCAACGTCTGGGCCAGCTGGTGCCCCAACTGCCGCACCGAACATCCGCTGCTGGGTGATCTGGCCAGCGCCGTGCCCCTCTATGGCCTCAACTACCGGGACAAGGGAGATGCCGCCCGCGCCTGGCTCACCGAGGCGGGCAACCCCTATCGCGCCGTGCTGGCCGACCCCGACGGCCGACTCGCACTGGAGCTCGGCGTCTACGGCACGCCGGAGACCTATCTCTTCGCCGGCGACGGCACCCTGCTGACCCGCCATACCGGCCTGCTCACCCGGGAGGTCTGGCAACGCCAGTTTGCCCCCCTGCTGGCAAAGGCCCGCAGCAACACCGCTAGCCAGCCCGAAGTGGAAAGAGAAGTAGAGAAACAAGTGCGGGAGAGCAAGCCATGAACCGTCTCGGCCACGCCCTGATCGCGCCGCTCTTGCTGGCCTTGAGCCTCGGGGCCCTTGCCAGCGGGGTCGACACCTATGAGTTTCGCCACCCCGAGCGGCAGACCCGCGCTCAGGAACTGGCCCGCGCCCTGCGCTGCCCCCAGTGCCAGAACCAGAACCTGGTGGAGTCCAACTCCCCCATCGCCCGGGATCTGCGGCTCGAGGTCTACCGCTGGGTGGACGAGGGACAGTCTGATGAGCAGGTGATCGCCCGCATGACGGAGCGCTTCGGCGATTTCGTGCGCTACGATCCCCCCTTCAAGCGCAGCACGGCGCTGCTGTGGGGCGGCCCCGCCCTCTTGCTGTTGCTGGCGCTCAATCGCCTGCGCAGGAGCCTGCATCGCCGGCAACCGGCGCGGGTGCCGCTTGTCGGCAACAGAGCCGAGGGGGCGCTCGCTCACGACCCCAGGGCCGAGCTGAACCGGCTGATCATGGCCGAGCAGCAGGCGGGGCTTGCCCCCCACAACCGCCTCTACCGGGAGCTGGAGCTGGCCCACCTCGCCAACGCCACCCCAACCGCCGAGCAGGCCCTGCGCGAGCGGCTGGTAAGAGATCGCACCGCCCGTCCACTGCTCTGGCTGCGCGCCTGGATACTGCTTGGAACCCTGCTGCTGGCGCTGATGGCCGGTATTTATGCCGGCACCGGCCGCTATCAGGCGTGGCAGGCTTATCAGTCGTGCCCCGATCCGCTGGCAGGATTGAGCCCGCGGGATCTGCAAGACAAGGAGCTGGGCGCCCTGCACCAGCGCCTGCAAGCCAACCCCGCCGATCTCGACGGCTGGGCGGCGCTCGGCCAGCTCTATCTCTATCGGGACGAGTACGAGAACGCCCTGCTCGCCTACCAGCGTCTCGCCCTGCAAGAAGGGGGCGCCAGCGCTGCGACCCAGGCCGCACAGGCTACCGTGCTCTACTACCAGGCAGGCCAGCAGCTCACCCCGGAGGCGCTGCGCCTGCTCGATAGCGCGCTCAAGCAGGACAAGGGTGAGGTGAGCGCCCTGATGCTGCTCGCCTCCGATCACTTCCTGCACGGCCGCTACTCCCGGGCCATCATCCTCTGGCAGCAGTTGCTGGACGAGGAGCGCCCCCGCATCAACCGGGCCGCGCTGATCGAGGCCATTCAGACCGCGCGGATGATGAGAGGATGAAGCGGGGCAAAACGGCGATAATGCAGCGGGCCATCTTCCCTGCCGGGCGCCGTTTTTATCGCCATGGTCGCCATTAACGACCCCTTCATCATCCCAAGGCGCCGAAAGGTGCAAAAAGAGTCGTCATCCCGCCCGTCGCCAGCATATAGTGCGCCCCCGTGGTGGCGTGTCTGGCATGGCCTGACAGGCCTCTATGACTCCCTTTTGCGGGCCCAATAGCCCCGATGCGGGGGATTTCAAGGTGCGCTGGCCCATAAAATGGAAATATCCGGCCACCAGACGTTGTGAAGCGTCAATTACCGTCATATAACTTAGCCAAATGTCCCTGTGAGTCGTAGTAGAGTCAAATCATGAACCTTCGTCCTTTTCTTCCCTTGCTGCTCGGCGCCTTCCTCCTTCCCGCCAGCATGGAAAGCGCCCATGCCAACCCGTTTTCTGCGACCTCTTCTTCCACCAACAGCCTGCTCGAACCCCGCAGCAACCTGCCGCTGAGATCCGATGCCTACGTGGTCATCAACCCGAAAACCGGCGAGACACTGGCAGAGCGCAACGCCAACCGGGTGATGTCCATCGCCTCCATCACCAAGCTGATGACAGCGCTGGTGGTACTGGACGGCAATCAGCGCCTCAACGAGACTCTCACCGTCACCATGGATGACGTGGACAGACTCAAGGGCACGGGGTCGCGCCTAGCGGTGGGCTCTCGCCTGAGTCGCGCCGACATGCTGCACATCGCACTGATGTCCTCTGAAAACCGCGCAGCCTCCGCCTTGGGACGGCACTACCCGGGTGGCCGCAAAGCCTTTATCGAGGCAATGAACGCCAAGGCCCGCATGCTCGGCATGTGGAGCACTCATTTCGCCGACAGCACCGGGCTCAACCCCCGCAACGTCTCCACCGCACACGATCTCGCCAAACTGGCTGCTGCCGCATCCACCTACCCGCTGATCCGCCAGTACACAGCCTCCGAGCAGCGTCTGGTACGCAACGGCAAGCGCCAGCTGCACTACCTCAACTCCAACCGCCTGGTACGGGAAGGAAGCTGGCCCATTCTGGTCTCCAAGACCGGTTATATCCGCGAGGCGGGGCGCTGCCTGGTGATGGGAACCCGGGTCAACAACGAGCCCGTGGTCATGGTACTGCTTCACGCCAACACCACGGATGAACGGGTCGCCGATGCCAGAAAGATCAAGAGCTGGCTGGAAACCTCGGGCCGCATGACCCTGACGGCGCAGTCCACTCCCCAGCCCAGGCTCTTCAGCAGCCAGTAACGGCTACGAGAACAAGGGCCCCCGAACCGGCAGGTGCGGGGGCCTTTTTCATGAGTGGCAATCACCCCCTATTGCCTCTTTCTGCTCCCCCAGTGATCCCGACCGTATGGTGCTTCGTTAAGGAGGCAGAGAGAAACCAAGGGCATCAACAGGGCCGCCACATGCACCTCAAACTCCATCTACCCGAGAAGATCTGTCCCGTCTGCCTGCGTCCTTTTGCCTGGCGGCGCAAGTGGGCCCGCTGCTGGCAGGAAGTGCGCTATTGCAGCGAACGCTGCCGTCGTCGGAAGGAGCACCCCTGATGGAGCTACGCCTCATTCTCGGGGATCAACTGAACGCAGGTCACAGCTGGTTTCACACGCAGGATGCCGCTGTCTGCTACCTGATGGTGGAGCTGCGCCAGGAGACGGACTACTGCCGCCACCATCGCCAGAAGGTGCTAGCCTTCTTTGCCGCCATGCGCGCCTTCGCCGCCGCCCTCACCAAGGCGGGCCACCGGGTCTGCTACCTGACTCTCGATGAGAGCGCCCCCTGGCCCGATTTGCCGAGCTTGCTGGCGGCCCAGCTAGAAGCGCATCAGGCCGATCGCTTCGCCTGGCAGAGCCCGGACGAGTGGCGCCTTGCAAGCCAGCTGACCCAGTGGGCCTCAGGCCTTGCCATCCCGACCGCTGAGGTGGACAGCGAACATTTTCTCACCCCCCGCGATGGCTGGCGACGCTACCCCCACAGCCGGATGGAGTTCTTCTACCGCGCCCTGCGAAAGCAGTACCGGGTGTTGCTCGATGAGCGCGGCCAGCCCCTTGGGGGGCGCTGGAACTTCGATGCCGAGAATCGCGCCAAATTGCCGGCGAGCCAACCCATTCCGGCGCCCCTCACCTTTGCCAACGAGGTGAGCGACATCGATGCCATGCTGACCCGCCACGGCGTCGCCACCATTGGCAGTGCCGATGCCGACGCCCTGCCCTGGCCCGTCACCCGGCGCCAGAGCCGCGCACTGCTTGAACACTTCCTTGCACACTGCCTGCCCCACTTCGGTCGCTATCAGGACGCCCTGAGCGAGCGGGGCTGGAGCCTGTTCCACAGCCGCTTGTCGTTTTCCATGAACAGCAAGATGCTCCATCCCCTCGAGGTGATCCGCGCTGCGCAAGCTCACTGGCAGGCCAATCAGGCCACCATTTCCCTGGCGCAGGTGGAGGGGTTTATCCGCCAGATCCTCGGCTGGCGCGAGTTTGTCCGCGCCCTCTACTGGGAAAAAATGCCCGAGTATCGGCGCACCAACTTTCTCGGGGCCGAGCGACCCCTGCCCGGTTTTTTCTGGAATGGAGAAACCAGCATGGCCTGCGTACGTCACGCCATTCGACAGTCTCTGGAGCACGCCTATGCCCACCATATCCAGCGGCTGATGGTGACCGGCAACTTCGCCCTGCTGGCGGGGATCCACCCTGACGAGGTGGATGCCTGGTATCTGGGCATCTATGTGGATGCCATTGAGTGGGTGGAGCTGCCCAACACCCGCGGCATGAGCCAGTTTGCCGATGGCGGCCTGATGGGCAGCAAGCCCTACGCCAGCAGCGGCGCCTATCTCGAGCGGATGGGCCACTACTGCAAGGGGTGTCACTATCAGGTGAAGGCCCGCAGCGGGCCGGACAGCTGCCCCTTCAACAGCCTCTATTGGCACTTTTTATGGCGCAACCGGGACAAACTTGGCAACAACCCTCGCCTCGCCCTGCCCTATGCCAACTGGGATGGCCAAACCACAGAACAGCAGCAAGCCATCCTGACGACGGCAGAGCATCATCTGCTCCACCTGGAACGGCTCTGAATCGACCGAATTTCATGCCAGAAAGTGAGCAAATGACAACATTGAGAGCCAGTTAACAAAATGTGAATAGCGATAACCACCAATGACATCGACACCAGTTGAATATCCTGTGGCGGCTGATTAAGGTGGAGGCCCCAGTCAAGGAGAGACAAGATGGACATAGTGGTACTCGGTGGTGGCGTGGTCGGTGTGACCAGCGCCTGGTATCTGGCCAAGGCCGGTCACAAAGTGACCCTGCTGGAGCGGCGTGACGGGGTGGCCCTTGAAACCAGCCATGCCAACGCGGGTCAGATCTCCCCGGGTTATGCTTCCCCCTGGGCTGCCCCCGGCATTCCCCTCAAGGCCGCCAAATGGCTGCTGCAAAAGCACGCCCCCTTCACGGTGCGGCCCACCTCGGACCCCTTCCAGCTGCGCTGGATGCTGAAGATGTTCGCCAACTGCACGCCGGCGGCCTATGCGGTCAACAAGGGGCGCATGGTACGGCTGGCCGAATACAGCCGCGACTGCATGAAGCAGTTGCGGGGCGAGCTGGCGCTCGACTACGAAGGGCGCCAGCTCGGCACCCTGCAACTGTTTCGCAGTCAGGCGCAGCTCGATGCCAGCCAGCGCGACATCGCCGTGCTCGAGGAGTACGGCGTCCCCTATCAGTCTCTGAATGCCGACGGCTGCGAGGAGGTCGAGCCCGCCCTGGCAAGGGTGCGTGGCAAGGTGGTGGGCGGCCTGCGCCTGCCGGGAGATGAAACCGGTGACTGTTTCCGCTTCACCCAGGCCCTGGCGGACGAGGCCCGCAAGCTCGGGGTGAGCTTCGTCTTCAACTGCGCCATCGACGAGGTCGAGATCGCGAAGGGACGCGCCGTGGCGGTCCGTGCCGGCGAGCAGCGCTTCCAGGCCGACGCCATCGTCTGTGCCCTCGGCAGTTATGGCACCGGCTTCCTGCGCCCCCTCGGGATAGAGCTCCCCGTCTACCCGGTCAAGGGTTACTCCCTCACCCTGCCGATGACGGATGCCGAGGGCGCGCCGCGCAGCACTGTGCTGGACGAGACCTACAAGGTCGCCATCACCCGCTTCGACGAACGGATCCGGGTGGGCGGCATGGCCGAACTCTCGGGCTTCAACCTGGCGCTCAACCCCAGACGCCACGATACCCTGGCCATGGTGGTGAGGGATCTCTTCCCCCAGGGGGGAAATCTGGAGCAGGCCACCTTCTGGACCGGGCTGCGCCCCATGACGCCGGACGGCACACCCCTGGTCGGCCCAAGCCCCATTCCCGGGCTCTGGCTCAATACCGGCCACGGTACCCTGGGCTGGACCATGGCGGCAGGATCGGGCCAGTTGCTCAGCGATCTCATCTCGGGCAATACCCCGGATATCAGCGACGAGGGGCTCACCCTGGCCCGCTACGGCTAGGCGTTGGCACCGTCTGTGCAAGTCTGCGAAAAAAGAGGGCGTGCCTGGCACGCCCTCTTTTTTCTTGCCCCCCTGGCTACGACGACACCGGGGTCGCCTCCTCGCTCGTCACTCCGGGTTTCAGGGCCAGGGTGAACAGGGCCGCCACCATGTCGGACTGAGTGATGATGCCCACCAGCTGCTCCCCCTCCACCACCGGCATGTGGTGCAGCCCCCCGTCGGAGAAGGCCTCCACCAGATCGTAGAGAGGCTGGTAGCGCCGCGCCGTCTGCACCTCCCGGGTCATCAGATCCGCGACCTGCTGCTGCTCGAGGGCCTCTTTCGCCCTCGGCTGGTGACCCGCCCGGTCGATCATCAGGTCGTGCAGGGTGATGATGCCGACCAGCCTCTCCCCCTCATCCACCACCGGCAGCGCCTTGATCTGGTGGTGGGAGAGCAGATGGGCCTTGTTGCACAAATCGGGGAACTATCTAGCCAAGTGGTGATCTGATCTCCCGGATCAATCACCGAGCACAGTCG